>CALDZS010000250.1 GCA_937944065.1 uncultured Amylibacter sp.
AATATGCTAACGTATGGTGCTTTGAGTTGCGAGACTGCCCTCTCCATAAACTGCATACTTAGATCGTACGCTATTCTCGACGTCAGATTGCCCAATTAGCAGATGAACGGTGACGTTGTCCCCCACAGCTGACATTCAGTCAAAATCTAAATCGGTCGCTTACGGCCCTTAGCTGCCGTTCACCTTCGTAAATTTCCAAACGTACAGATTCCCGAAAGCCGACGTTCGCTATTAGTTGGGTGCTTTTGGAGGCAGAGGTCAGAAATTTGGAACAAAGCGACTGTTTCTCGAAACCACCTTAACAGCATCAGTGGCGGTAGAGCGTTCATCTGCTAGGTTAGTCCAAAGATTTTATAAACTTGAGAAATTAGTCATTCATTCGGTGACAATACGATCACCTTTGCCAAGCTGACAACCAAGGTCGAACCGTCGTGGCCGCTACCTTAGTGAGATTAGCTTCGTTTATGCATCCAAATCGAGACCTCTTAACCTTAACGCATTGGTGATTACCGAGACGGATGAAAGGCTCATTGCTGCGGCCGCTATCATTGGCGACAACAATATACCTGTTATTGGGAAAAGGATACCCGCGGCAATAGGAACGCCAACACTGTTGTAGGCAAAAGCAAAAAAGAGATTTTGTTTGATATTTGTAAGTGTTGCCTGTGAGAGCTTTCGCGCGCGAACGATCCCACTCAGATCTCCCTTCAAAAGCGTTATGCCGGCACTTTCAACGGCCACATCCGCGCCTGTTCCCATTGCGATTCCGACTTCTGCGGCGGCTAAGGCAGGAGCGTCATTTACGCCATCTCCTACCATAGCAACTTTATGTCCCGCTGTGTGCAATTCATCGATCAGGTCTTTTTTATCTTCAGGCAGAACGCCCGCGCGGACATCGTCTATACCCAGCTGCGAAGCTACGGCCCACGCAGTTGTTTCATTGTCGCCAGTCGCCATAATAATTTTGAGGCCAGCAGCGTGAAGTGCCTTTATCGCACCGCGAGTTGTCTCTTTGATGGGATCTGCGACCGCTATCAATCCAGCTAATTCTCCATCGAATGCTATATACATAGCGGTCTTCCCTTTGGTGCGAAGAGCGTCTGCCGCTTGATCTGCAAGTCTGTGATCGGCACCAGCGACCCGCATCATCGCGGCGTTACCCATAGATACTTTCTGGTTCCCTGATTTTCCGGCAACACCTTTGCCAGTGATGGCTTCAAAATCAGAAACGTCAGCAGCTTTAATGCCTCGTTCCTCTATACCTGCGACAATAGCTTCTGCCAAAGGGTGCTCTGATCCTGCCTCTAAACCCCGCACAACGGACAGCAGTTCTTTTTCTTTGGTTTTACCGAACGTGACTACATCCGTCAGCGTGGGCTTACCCTCAGTCAAAGTACCAGTCTTATCAACGACTAGGACGTCAACTTTGGCCATACGTTCAAGCGCTTCGGCGTCTTTGATCAAAACACCTGCTTGCGCGCCTCGACCTGTAGCCGTCATAATTGACATTGGCGTTGCCAAACCTAGTGCACATGGACAGGCGATAATCAGAACTGACACAGCGGAAACTATCGCAAACGCAAAGGTTGGTTCTGGACCAATTGCCAGCCAGATCGCAAATGTCAGTATGGCAACGATAACCACGATGGGCACGAAGTATGAAGCCACACGGTCTGCCAAACCTTGAATGGGGGCCCGCGATCTCTGCGCGGATGACACCATCGCAACAATGCGCGCCAGTTTAGTTTCATCACCCACATTCACGGCTTCGATGATGAGTGACCCATTCTTATTTATGGTACCGCCTGTAACCATGGCTCCGACATGTTTTTCCACAGGCAATGGCTCTCCAGTCAACATGCTTTCATCAATCGTAGAACGGCCTTCTATTACCATTGAATCCACTGGCACTGCTTCACCAGGCCGAACACGCAAACGATCACCTGCAATAATATTTTCGAGTGGTGCATCATATTCCTCTCCGTTGGGAGTTATGCGGCGGGCAGTCTTAGGTGCGAGATCTAGCAACGCACGAATGGCATCGCCCGTGCGTTCTCGCGCCCGCAACTCAAGGACCTGACCAACGAAAACAAGTGCTATGATAACAACTGCGGCTTCAAAATAAACAGGCATGTGGCCGCCTGGCATTTGAATACCCGAAGGGAAGAGGCCGGGTGCAAAAGTTGCGATGGTGGAATAGCCATAGGCCGCACCAACACCGATCATGATTAATGTCCACATGTTCAAATTCCATGTTTTGATGGAAGTGTAACCACGATGAAAAAACGGGCGAGCTGCCCATAAAACAACAGGCGTCGCGAGCGCAAATTCAAGATAGAGCGCGAGAGTTTCCCCAATCCACTGACGAATTGGCAGTCCTAACATCGGTGCCATGGTAAGAATTAGGAGTGGTATGGCTGCCCCAACGCTCATCCATAGTCTTTTGGTGAAATCAATTAATTCATGATTGGGGCCATTGGCGACACCATCCATCGGTTCAAGCGCCATTCCACAAATGGGGCAAGTACCAGCGCCTTCTTGAACAATCTCGGGATCCATAGGACATGTGAACATTGCATTTTTTGGTGCTGACTGCTTTTTCTTAGCTTTGTTTCCAGACAGATAAAAATACGGATCGCGATCAAACTTTTCATGACAGCCTCGCGAACAAAAATGATAGCGATCACCATTATATTCAAGCGATGGCTTAGCGTTGCCAAGAGAGACCGTCATCCCGCAAACAGGGTCTTTGACAGTATTATCAACCACCTGAGTGGCGGCGGTTTTTAAATCATGGGCTACTTTACGTTCTTGATGATCACCGCCATCATCCAAGCTTGGCTTGTCGATAATGTCTCGGTTGTGATTCTTGTGATCCATGGTGTTTACCTTCCAATTTAAGGTCACCGTAATCCTTCCAGCAACTGGAGTGTCAAGCAGATTTACACCAGCACTGTGGGAAAGGCGAGGATAGTGGTTCGGAAATCTAGATGCTCGCGAAACTGTGAACAGATTAAACTTGACCTTACACCTGCTGGAACCCTCATATGAGGAGTTATCTGGCTTTAGGATATTCAATTGATTACTCTCGTACACACCTTAAACATCTTTGTCGTTTCAGTAATTAGCACGTCAATCACGTGCTGGATCTCGCAGGCCGATTTTCAACTGAGCTTCTCTTCATCATGCCAGTGGGGCTCTTTGTGCCCTGCAACACTTGGAAAATGGTCGACGTCATGAGCATAGCAGTGAGTATTAAGGAAGCAGCGGACCTAACTGGACTGCCCGCAAAAACAATCCGCTACTATGAGGATATTGGGTTGGTGGCACCGGTACGGGCAGCCAACGGATATCGTGTCTTTCACGCGAATGATGTGCACAAGCTGAAATTCTTGGCAAAAGGGCGTAGCTTGGGTTTTACTATTGAAGATTGTCGCACGCTATTGGCACTCTATTCAAACGAAAATCGGGCGAGTTCTGACGTAAAGCGCATCGCTAAAGATCATATGTCGGTAATCGACACCAAGATCTCCGAGCTTCAGGCAATGCGCGAAACACTGGCACATTTGGTGGCAACTTGTGCAGGCGATGATCGTCCTGATTGCCCAATTATCAATGAATTATCATCAGTCGGAGAATAATAATGCGTCTTGGTTTATTAATAGCGGGTGTTCTTGTTGTAGGCGGTGGATCCGTAGTCTGGAACTCTATGAATTCAGGCGATCACTCCATGTCCCAACCTGACACAGCTCAAATCGCAGCGGGTGACGCAATAGCGAGTGTTCAATTGCCCGCGGCACTCAGCGCAGAAGCGACGATGGGTGAGCAGTTCTTCAATGTAAAGTGCGCAGCGTGTCATGGAGTCAATGCAGCTGGCAGAAACGGGTTAGCGCCACCATTGATCCACAAAATCTACGAACCTAACCATCACGGCGATGAAGCTTTCTATCGCGCAGCGGAGAATGGCGTTCAAGCCCACCATTGGCGCTTTGGCAACATGCCTCCAGTTGACGGTATTACGCGCGCAGACATCAAACCGATCATTGCCTATATTCGCGAAGTTCAACGCGCCAACCGCATCAGGTAATCATCCAAACTAGAAAGTTAATACTATGAAAAAACTCTTACTCGCCGCCGCGATGGCAACATTTGCAACTGGCTCTTTTGCGCATTCAGAAGTCAAATCAGTCATACCAGCGAACAATGCGACGGTTGAAGCCGTCCCCGAAACAATTGTGATCAACTTTTCCAAGAAGATGCGACTTACCAAACTCACCATGACACACATGGAAAAGCACACGGTCGATTTAAATATCGATGGTCTTAAAAAGTTTAAGAAATCCGCGATCGTTCCGATGGAATCCAAGGGCGCTGGAACGTATAAATTTGAATGGCGTGGGTTGGGTAAAGACGGTCATGCAATGAAGGGCGAATTCATGTTTGAAGTCGCCAATTAAATGACACTTGGCTTTTGGATTGTACTGTCCCTGATCTGCAAAATTTTCCTCTACGTAGGAACGATTGGTGCTGCGGGCACTGCTATCTTCCGTGCAGTATTTCCCGATTTCGCATATCTGGCTTCTAAGCGGTTACTCGGGTCTCTGATATTCATTGCAATCTGTGCGACGCTTGTCGGATATGCTCTCCGATCTGCAGCGCTGACTGGCGACAGTTCTGGATTGACTGACATGGAGATGCATCTATTGCTGTGGGACACAGCCGTTGGTACGTCTTTTGTCACGCGACTAATAGGTCTCGCAATTCTTTTGGCCTCATTGTTCAAGCATGGTCGTGGATCGCTAATTACGATGCTGGTAGGGGCTGCCGTCGTATTGTGGTCATTCACTCAAATTGGCCATGCAACTGACTTGGACACTTGGTTTACCTCAATTGTATTTTTCATTCATTTTGTTGTAGCTGCATTTTGGGTTGGTGCTCTGTTACCGCTTTTACTGGCAGCACAAGGATCAACAACATTGCAAGATGCGGCTGATATCGCTGATGGGTTTGGGCGCCAAGCATCTATCTTAGTTCCAATCTTAGTAATTGCTGGGCTTGTTCTTGCGTGGAACTTACTGCCGGATGTGGCTTCAATTTGGGAAGCAGCCTACGGTCGTTTGTTGTTGGTAAAAACGGCTGTCGTCGCTGGTCTACTCGCCCTAGCCGCCGCAAACAAATTTCGCTTTGTGCCTGCAATGGAACGGGGCGATCCAGCAGGAGCGCAGCATCTTGCTAAATCAATCAAATGGGAAATGTGCGCTGTTCTGCTCATTCTCACCATTACCGCCTTCTTAACCAGCACTGTAACTTTGCCAGAAATGTAAAAATGATGAATCGTCGTGAATTTGGACTATCCCTTGCCGCAGGATTAACTCTGCCAGCGTTAGCACATGCCAACACTGGTCATGTTTTACGCGCCAGTGCCGCAAGAATGCAAATCGCACCGAGCCAATACCCTGAGACGGATGTCTGGTGCTACAATAATTCTGTTCCGGGCGAAGTTTTGCGGGTGAAACAGGGCGGCGAACTGGTAACAAAGTTTGAGAACCAGTTGGCAGAACCATCCAGCGTACACTGGCATGGAATACGCCTGGAGAATTCCATGGATGGCGTTCCTGGACTGACCCAAAAAGTTGTTCAACCCGCAGGTAGTTTTAACTACCGATTCACCACCCCAGATGCAGGCACATATTGGTATCACGCACATAATCGGTCATGGGAACAGGTTGCCCGTGGCCTCTATGGCCCATTGATTGTCGAGGAGGCTACGCCCCCTGATGTTGATCATGACATTACTATTGTGATCGATGATTGGCGTATGTCACAGGATGCCCAGATCGAGGGTGATTTTGGGGCAATGCATGACCTGTCGCATGGTGGTCGTATTGGTAACTATTTAGCGGCTCAATTACTTCCAAAAATATCCGAACTTAGGAAAAATGAACGCGTCCGTTTGCGTTTTATCAACACTGCCACAGATCGAATAGTCAAGGTTGGCTTCCATGGATTAAAAGGTGCTTTGGTCGCATTAGATGGGATGCCTTTGCGTGTTGTTGAACAGACAGATCACACAACACTTGCCCCAGCCCAACGCGCCGACTTCATCTTAGATGTTGTGGCAGATACCGACGAGAGTGCTTTGATCATTTCGCATGAGCGCGATGGTGGATACATTCTCGCCGATATTCCCGTACGTGATGCCAAACTCTCGGCGAGGGGTGTCATCAATGCATTACCAGAAAACCCAATTGCCTTCGTGGACGGCAAAGCCGAGCAGTCTGTCCCTCTCGTCATGGATGGTGGCGCTATGGGTGGTTTACGATCTGGTATATACAATGGCCAAAAATTGAATGCGCGCGAGCTGATCAATAATGGTATGATTTGGACATTAAATGGCAATGCTGGAATGCCACAAGCACCATTGCTAACGGCCAGTAAGGGATCAATCGTAGAAATCCCTCTGGTTAATAACACAGTCTTTGGCCACGCCATGCACATGCATGGAAATCACTTTCAAGAAAGACTTGCCGACGGAACCATGGGGCCGCATCGCGATACACTTCTAGTGGATCGTGGCGAAACCAAAACTATTGTGTTTGAAGCTGAGAACCCAGGAAAGTGGTTGTTTCATTGTCATATGCTGTCCCATCAAGCGGCAGGTATGAAAACATACCTAGATGTCGTCTGATGTCGCGCTTGAGGATCGCGCTGTTGATTGTCTCTATGCCCCATTTTGCCTTTGCTGCCGAGGGGACACTAAATGGCGAACAGCTTTACGCAAACAACTGTGCTTCCTGCCACGGTGTAAATTTGGAAGGCCAGGAGAATTGGCAAACTCCTGGTGATGATGGCGTTCTGCCCGCCCCGCCGCACGACGAGACCGGTCATACATGGCATCACGGTGATGATTTGCTGTTTTCTTATACCAAACTTGGTGGTGCAGAGTTTTTAAAACAAAGCGGTGTAACTGAGTTCGCAAGTGGCATGCCTGCCTTTGACGATTTGCTGGAAGATGCCGAGATCATTGCGATATTGGATTACATCAAATCAACATGGCCTGAAAATATACAAGACAATCAATCAGAACGCTCAAAAACTAAGGATCAATAATAATGTCTAGATTTATAAGAACTATGTGCCTTTGCCTAACGACCCTGGGTTTTGCATCGATATCGGCGGCGGATGAGTTGGATGAAAAAGTAATCAAAGAACTCGCATTAGAAGCAATTCTGGAAAACCCAGGGATTGTAATGCAAGCAGTAGAGATACTGAAGCAACGCGAGGCTGCACAAAAAGAAAAGACGGCTGACCAAGCAATTCAGTCTAACTGGGACGGTTTGCAAAATGATCCCAACGCACCCGTTTTAGGCAACCCTAATGGCGACATCACAGTAGTTGAATTTTTCGATTATAATTGTGGATATTGTAAACGCGCTGCACCCATCATTTCCAAATTGCTAGAGGCGGACAGCAATATCCGTTTGGTCTACCGCGAATGGCCTATTTTAAGTGAGGGATCGCGGTTTGCTGCACGAGCATCGCTCGCTGCACAAAAGCAGGGACGGTATAAAGAATTCCATTTCAAACTGATGAGCCTAAACCGCGCGACAGAAGAGTCAGTATTAAAAGCAGCGCAGGAGTTTGGCTACGATATAGAAAAATTGCAGGCAGATATGGCAGACCCCAAGATCGATCAACATATAGAAACATCCAATCGGTTGAGTGGTGCACTAGGCTTTACAGGAACACCATCATTTGTTGTTGGAACACAAGCAATTCCTGGATTGGTTTCTTACGAAGACCTTACGCAAGTTATTGCTGATGAACGTAAAAAATCGCCAAAATAACTCTTGACCTTACACCTCCTGTATCCCGCAAGAACGATAGCAGTAATCTTAAATCATGGATCAATAGATAATGGGAACGACATCTCAAAAAGAAAACCAACTAGGAAAATGGGCGATGTGGGCGTGCTGCACGATTATGCTACTTCCTCTCGTTGGTTATTTGATCGTTGCGCAGACCAGTATTACGTCTGCAGGGTTGATCAATGCCGCGCTGCCTCTAGGCCTTTGCTTGGGGATGCACCTCGTCATGCATAAAATGATGGGGAAATCGTGCCATGCAAAGCCTGCTGAAATCCCTACCACGGAGCAAAAAGATGCAATCTAAATTCATAAATCGCCGCGGTGTTATCGCAGCCGGACTAGCAACACCTTTTCTGTCCAGCGCCGTTTCCGCCCAGACAGAGCCTGTAGTATCCACTAGGCGAAATATCTCTGGCTTTAAAGGCCAATCGTGGGAACCATATTTTGACACGCTAGAACATGGAGCAGTATTGTGTGACACTAAAAGCCGCGCACTGCATTTTTGGTCAGAGGACGAAACGGTTTACAACCTTTATCCCACCAGTGTTCCATTGTCGGATGACTTAACCCGTTTGGGGCGAACAACGATCATCCAGAAACGCGTAGGTCCTAGTTGGCGGCCCACGCCTGACATGTTGAAGCGCAATCCGGAATGGCCCGCGTATATCGGGCCTGGCCCCGAGAATCCTTTAGGGACGCATGCCCTTTACTTATCTTGGACATACTACCGTATCCATGGGACGGGCGACACGCGCAAGATTGGCAGAAGATCGTCAAATGGATGTATTGGTCTGTACAATCACCAAATCTCTGAGCTGTTCGACCTGACCAAAGTAGGCACACAAGTCTTGCTGATATAGCTAAGCCAGATGCCGATCATTGAGCCAAAGTAAGTGCAGTTGATTTGCGATATCGAGGTAGATGTTTAGCTGCAGTTGACAAGTTAATTCTGGAGTTATGACATGCTTGTACCCTTATCCGTCGGGCTTATCTTGGGCGGTGTAATAACCTTAACATTGCAGTTCAGTGGTATGGCCAGGGAAAGATCGAGTGTTGCGGTCACACTGGTTGCCATTGCGGCATTCTATCCAGTTTTTGCCGCTGCAAACGGCGAGCTCAATAGTCTGATATTTCACACAGCCGTAATGGCATTGTTTATCGCTTGCGCTTGGTTTGGCTTTCGACATTCAGCCACATTTATAGCCTTTGGCTTGGTTGCTCATGGCCTGTTCGATGTATCGATGTTGTTCTTCACATCGCCAGCACCGATGTGGTGGCCGACCTTCTGCGCCGCTGTAGATATCGTATTGGGGCTGTGGTTATTTTGGCGAACGCGACAAGCGTCAATGATTTGACTGCGCATAGTTTACACCGCTGGTGAAAGTGCTGAAATCCATTTACAAGCACAGATAATCACTTGGTGGATCACTCCAAATCAGAATCAACACCCATGACATTAATTGCCAATTTGTGTCGGCTTAGTACCCTAGTTCTCATGAAGGCACTAACCCATTATGCGCAGCAGGACTTGCCTTCTTGAATGGGAGGACAAGGAACCGTGGCATACGAACAATAGACACAACAGTCGCCCTCAAGAGGTTTCAAAACCTTAGCACAAGATTTGCATTCATAGAACCACTGACATGCGTCGGTCGGCATCGTCTCTGTTTCGACATGTCCACAATTCGGACATGTGATTGTTGACCGCATGGTTACTTTTGTTTCTGTTTTCGCCATAGCGCGTACCCCGTAAGAAGAAGAAAACCTGCCAACATCGGCAGCAAAACCGCGTCATTGTAGATAACGCCAAGTAGCCCAGTAAGACCTAAAGCAGTTAGAACGATAGGCAACAGCGGTGTAAAGCAACACAGAATTGCGAACAACGTTCCGCCAAGGCCTAGTGCCAGTAATTTGTTTTTCATAACGTTGACCTCAAGATATCGAATAGGAAGCGTTGAACAGAACCTTCCCAAATAGATGATGACAGTGCGATCAAGAAGGCGCATGACGCGACTCCTGTCCAAATTAGTGTTGAACGCTTTTTGACGGCGCATGGTTTTGGCCAAAGCACTCGAAACCATGCCCAACCAAGCGCCAATGCGACGAATATTAAAATCGGAACACGATAGGTGGTAAAGGGGCCCAATATGCTCAGCCATGACCCACCAAGGCCAATTATGGACAAACCGATGGGAAGCACACAACAAGACGCAGACAGAAACGCAAGCAAAGCCGTAAGGGGCATTGCAAAGCGATTTAATGGAGCAGGCTTTGAACTCGCAGAGGGTTGATTTGTACTTGTGATCATTATGTGATTTTAATTCCTGTAGTTACTACAGGAGCAAGAGAAATGTTTGCTATTGGTCAAGCGTCAAAACAAAGCGGCGTAAATATCGAAACAATCCGTTATTACGAACGTGAGGGCGTTGTGCCTAAGCCTGGTCGCTCTGCGGCAGGACGGCGCTTATACACAAGCGATGAGATCGCAAAATTGCGGTTCGTAAAACGGTGCCGTGATTTAGGGTTTCCGATAGCGATTATTCAAACATTCCAATCGTTGAGTGGCGAAGAGCACCGTCCCTGTACTGATGTGAAATTAATTGCGGATCAGCATCTTGCAGTGGTTGATGCGAAGATCGATAACCTAGTCAATCTAAGAGCAGCGTTGAAAAATCTATCTGAAAACTGCGATAATGGAACAGCAACTTGCCCGATGTTGGAGGCACTTATGAGCGATGAGCCAACGAAGTAAATGATTTATGCGGTGCAGTCTAAATCAATCAAACAGAGCTGTATTTAGATTTTGTGACGTGTCGCAAGGTGCAGCTTGCCTTAGGGTTGACCACGACCAGTGCGGATCATGCGACCATCCTCACATAAGTCCCTAAAAGCTCGGTAGCAGCTTTCATGTGTGAGATTTATACGAGTGGCCAGTTCAGTGACTGTCGCATCAAAATACCCTGCTTGAACAGCCGCAATAACGCGTTCCTTGGCGGAGCCGATGGCCAGCATCTCGATATGCGCTCGATACCGCTGAACTTGCACAGCAAGCAATCTGGTAAAGCCTTCACTAAACACTGGGGTTGTCCTCATGGTTGAAATGACGTCGGTTTTGGAAATCTTTAGAACTCTGCCCGGTACATTACAAACTGCATCACAATGATATCTCTCCGAAATGATTGAAGCCTCGGCAAACAACCCATCGGCTACTGCCCTATGCAACGTCAGCTTGTCCCCATTTAAGCTTGATCGTTGCAAGGTGACGCACCCTGTGACCACGCGACATAACCCAGATGTCGGTTGGTCTTGCCTGAATAATACATCACCGTCTTCCATATCAATGGATCAACATACGTTGGGTGGCAAAAGCGAAAAGGGATCTGGCTTCATATGATCCAAATCATAAAGCTTTCTTTGTAGCTTGGATAGTTTAATTGAAAAGGAGAGTTTGATGAGACTCAGTATTATCACCACGGCCCTAATCTTAGTGGCATCCAGTTCGATGTCCCAACATGCGCATCGCCCAGATAAAGTTACCGAAACGGGGCAGTCTCAATTCGCAGCAATAGCCGAAATAGTAGCCGTACTGCGCGATGATCCTGCCACGGATTGGAAGAATGTCGATATTGCGGCCTTACGTGATCACCTTATAGACATGGATACGGTAACAACGCAGGCCAGCGTGGCGCGGACAACTAAGCGGCTTGCGATAACATTTGATGTGACTGGTAATGAACTTGTTGCACCAGCTATTCAGCGTATGGTTTTGGCGCATAGCCCAATGTTGCAAAGCGCAGCTGGTTGGTCAGTCGTCAGCGAGAAACAACCCGATGGCGCAATTATGGAGATAACTGTTAATTCGCAGGATGATTTGCATGAAGCTTCTGGGCTTGGCTTTTTCGGAGTAATGACGATTGGAGCTCACCACCAACAACATCACCTGATGATCGCAAAAGGTAATTCGCCTCATTGAAGGAATGGAAAACAGTAACAGTAGCGGTCACTTCCTAAATCCATACTCCGCTAAAAGGGAATGACAAGTGTGCTAACCTTAGCGCGCTAAAGTTCTAAAATCCGCGAACAGCAGCTTTGCGATGAGGTAACACTTTGCCTTTCACAATCGTCGTATGTCAGTTAATATCAAGGGCGTATATTATTTCGCTAGAACAATGAAATTCTGGATGTAGTCTTCAATAGCATGAAATTTTAGGGAATAGTGGAAATGGAACTTACAAGACGGCATTTTATTATTACCTCATCAACTTTATTTTCAGGTCCGATTGCTTCACCTGCGATAGCATTGTCAAACGAGAGCAGTCAAAATCTGAAACCAAAAGCGCCCGTTTCGGATCGGGAAATGTGGTCAACATGGGACTCACGCATCACTCCAGAAAACTTTGATCTAGCGACCTCTAATCCATGGGGTTTGGATGCTAGGTACTTACCCGCAAGGGTTTTGGCGAACGATGGGTTGCGCGCTGGCGACATCTATGTAGACGCAATCGCAAGGTATCTTTACTTGATTGAGCCAGAGGGTACCGCAATGCGGTATGGTGTAGGAATAGCCAAAGGCGATCTATACGAGCCTGGCGTATACACTATAAAACGGAAAACCCAATGGCCGACATGGCGCCCTACGCAAAGCATGATTGAACGTGAGCCAGATAAGTTTGAAAAATACTCAAATGGCGTAGACGGCGGCCCCACGAATCCGTTGGGATCAAGGGCATTTTATCTTTACGTGGGGAACCGCGACACCTACCTGCGAATACATGGCACCCCTCAGCCAAGATCAATCGGAAGTCGGGCAAGTTCAGGGTGCGTACGCATGGTTATGGCACATATCATCGATCTTTATGATCGTGTAGAGACAGGTTCAACTGCACATCTGTATTCCGTCTAACAGAGGCCCGCGATTAGCTTGTCTCAGGCTCGACAGGGTTGCCGTCTTTATCGACATAAGTAATGCAAATAGGGCCGCCTGCTCTTGATCGAACAGGTAGCCATAGTGTTTCAACTGGCCCTTTGTGAAGATAGAGAGCACATCCTGTTTCATCGTCAATTCTTGTGGTTTCCAAATCTTGATTTGGATCAGCCAAAGCAGTGACGCTTTCTGGAAGAGTTGGCTTTTCTTTTACGGCTGGGGTTTGGTCCAGAATAGGTACACTGCACGCTGAGAGCACCGCGCTGACAGCCAGTAAAGATAAAACATTTGAACGCATATTATCAACTTCCAGTTTTTATTTGCACATAGAGATATCAACCATAGAGGAGTCTTTGCAGTACGTACCAATTTACTTTCACTTTTCAAAAGAAATGCACTATTTTTGACTGTAGCGATCTGTTTGACGGAAAAGACATGCCAGAATGCCGCGCAAGGTAGATTTGGACTGTTAAAAAGTGAGTGTTGTATAAGGGCTCTTTACTGCCGTCGACCAGTTTCTTGATGCTTATGTTAAATTAGGTTGGCAACGTCTGGTTGGCGATGGGGAGGTATGTGGTGGATCGGAGGATCCACTATGCATATACCAAATTTACCAGCAGTTCAGCCTAAGCGTCTCGCTTGGAACAAGGGGCGCATCATAGGGCAAAAACTTCCACTGTTGCCCAAGCATGTTTGGGCAATTCGTGTCAGACTGGAAATCGCTGAAAAGTTACGCGACCTAGCTTTGTTTAATATGGCAATCGATAGCAAGCTAAGAGGATGTGACCTAGTGACGCTGAAAGTTTCGGATGTTTATTCGGCGGGGCAAATGAAAGAACGCACCTCTGTGTTGCAGAGTAAAACGCAAAAGCCGGTTCGTTTTGAGATTACTAATGGAACGCGTAAGTCTATTTTAAGATGGCTTGATGATCCCTTGATGGTGGGATCTGAGTTCCTATGGCCTGGACGTTTCCACAAGCCACTTCATATTTCGACTCGCCAATATGCCAGACTTGTTCGCGATTGGGTCAAGTCAATCGGCTTGGAACCTAGCGCGTATGGAACGCATTCGATGCGGCGAACCAAAGTGTCTCAGATATATAAGAAAACTGGAAATCTACGCGCTGTGCAATTGTTGCTAGGGCATACGAAGATGGACAGTACCGTCAGATACTTGGGTGTTGAGTTAGAAGATGCATTAGCAATTTCGGAGGCCGTTGAAATATGATTATTTGGGCCGACTTCACTGTCGGTCCTTTAGCGTTGAGGTAAATGTCTGCTTTTGCCGATGATGATCTTAGCCTCGCGAGCGTAACGAACGTCTGCAATCCGCCCTTTCTAGACATTGCCTATGTTTTTCAGAATGGTCGCTTTGTCCCAAACAGCTGACATTCACTCAAAATCTAAATCGGTCGCTTCTGGCCCTTGGCGGCCATTCGACAGGGTCACTCGGCGGGGATTGCAGTTTCCAAAAGCGGACATTGGCCTAAATTTGCAACAACATACGCCTTCGGATGCCAGCATTGCGTGGGGAAGGTTCAAAGATCGAACTCTCTTCGCGTAAGCAGATCAAATCGACATGAGTCTTTTCTTCTGCAGAAACTTCCTGCGTGTTCTACTTTTAAACTTTCTAACATGTCTATCAGCCGATCCATTCGGCACTGTTCTCGTTCTCATCTTATGTCTTTCCTAGGACTGGGATAAATCGAAAATCTCTTGTTTAGCAAAGCATGTCGATCTGTTCAAAAGGCATTGTTGATATGCTCATAGCAGTCGAAAAATTTGGTTGCGGGATCACGTTCCTAATTGGAAAAACTACCCATCCCGCAAATTTGCCAACACATTTAAAGTCACTGCAATGACCAAAGCGCAGAGTAATAGTTTTGATATCTGCTCCATGGTTCCCTCAATTAACATAACATGGACCACACTTCCTACAGCCGCGACGGCAGCGAACCCCGTATGGCCAATCTGCCAATTGCGAAAAGACACACCGGTTCGCCTCCGCAACGCCCCTAATAGAGCGACGACAAAAATGGCCCACATGGCAATCACTCCCCAGACAGAAAA
>CALDZS010000251.1 GCA_937944065.1 uncultured Amylibacter sp.
ACACTGGCAGCGTTGCGTTCGGCGGTTCCTGATATGGCATTGCAAATAACGACCGAGGCCGTGGGACAATACTCTCCTGCAGAGCAGCGAAAAACCGTTTGGGATGTAGAGCCAGAAGCCGTTTCAATTTCATTGGCTGAAATGTTTGCAGATGGAGATGATACAGCAGCCATAAGGTTTTACCGCGAATGCGCGGAAGCAGATATTGCGGTACAACACATACTATATGGTGAAAGTGATCTGCAACTGATGCAGAAACTTTTTGCTGAAAAACAGCTCGCGCTAGATCAGTTGCAACTACTGTTTGTTCTGGGTCGCTATACCGAAAATCAACAAAGCATTCCCGCTGATCTAGATCCATTCACAAGCTGGCAACGCGCGAATTGTTCTGACGCTGACTGGGCCGTTTGCGCGTTTGGAAAACAAGAAACTAACTGCCTAATCGCAGCTTACCAAGCCGGGGGAAAGGCGCGTGTTGGGTTCGAAAACTCGTTCTGGAATGCCGATGGCACGGTGGCACAATCGAACTCAGAACGGTGCGCTGAGATTGTTAATGTATCGCAAGGGTGCCCCTAGCCTCGCGGTTTTCTTGATTTTCTTGGAAACTAACCAAGAGGACTACACCGACCGCATCGATACTGTTACAGAGCATCACGCGGGCATCGAAAACCTAACGCCAATCGCGCGGATCATCCTTAGGAATAACCATGTTAAAACTCATCAAAAACGCCAATCTATTTTCGCCTGCACCCCAAGGGATTGTTCATATTCTGGTCGCAGGAGAAATCGTTGTTTATGTAGGCGTTAAGCAACCTGACCTAGACGCGTCATTGGATGTTGAAATCGTAGATTTGGAAGGTGCCGCGGTCATACCTGGTATCATCGACGCGCACGCGCACATCACGGGCGGGGGCGGTGAAACGGGCCCCAGCAGCCGCGTGCCACCCGTGTTTTTATCCGAGTTCACTTTGGCAGGTGTCACCAGCGTGGTGGGGGTGCTTGGCACAGATGACCTGACCCGCAACACCCAAACTTTGGTGACCCAAGCCTACGGATTGCGCGAAGAAGGTTTGTCCGCGTGGTGCCACACTGGCGGTTATCATTTACCGCTGACCACCCTGACGGGCAGTGCACGTGGCGACATTGTATTTATTGATCCTGTAATTGGTGTGGGCGAGTTGGCGATAAGTGATCATCGATCCAGTCAGCCAACGTTGGACGAATTCATGCGCGTGGCAAGCGAGGCGCATGTTGCGGGATTAATGACTGGCAAAGCTGGGATCGTTCATTGCCACATGGGCGACGGCGATCGCGGTTTGGCGCTGTTGCGTGCCGCGTTAGATACATGCGAAATACCAGCCCGCACCTTTAACCCGACGCATGTAAACCGAAACAAACCCTTGTTTGAAGAGGCGATGGCGTTGACCAAATATGGATGCAGTGTTGACGTCACAGCATTTCCGGTCGGTCACGTAGAACCTGGTTTGTCTGCCGCTGATGCATTTATTCAATTCCGCGATGGCGGGTATCCCGCAAACCAGTTGACCATCAGCTCTGACGGTGGTGGGTGTCTGCCTGCATTCGATGCTCAGGGGAACTTGACACGGTTCGGAGTGGGGCTGTCTTCGACTTTGCCTGAAACCATCCAAGAACTGGTCGGTAAAGGTGTCGAGTTACAGGATGCATTACCGCCCTTCACATCGAGCGTGGCAGACCTGTTGCGATTGGCACAAAAGGGTCGCGTCGATGTGGGTAAGGACGCTGATCTTGTTGTGTTAGATACTGAAAATAACGTTAGGGACGTTATGGCACGTGGTCGCTGGCATGTTCAGGATGGTCAGGCTAAGGTACTTGGAACATACGAACAAAGCTGATCTGAAAAATCACCAGTTATCAGCCAATTATTACTAGAAAGTTGTCGTCCTAAATGTGCCCAGCACCCGTTAACAACACCGATTCCAGAGGTTTCATAATCCCAATCGGTGGCGGCGAAGACCGCGAAAAAGAAATGCAAATCCATCGTAAGTTTGTCGAGCTGTCAGGCGGCGAAGACGCATTTATTGTAGTGATCCCTACCGCGTCACAACTAGAAAGCACGGGCCCTGATTATAATGATATATTCCGCGAATTGGGTGCGGGACGTGTCGAATACTTGCCGATTACAAATCGTGCAGATTGTGATAATCCAGAGTTTTCCGCCATGATCGACGAGGCAACTGGTATCTTTATGACCGGCGGTAATCAACTGCGGTTGTCCACCATACTTGGTGGAACGTTGGTGGCACAAAAAATTCGGCGTCAAAATGCTGCTGGTGTTCCAGTGGCGGGCACCTCTGCTGGGGCCTCAATCATGTCGGAACATATGATCGCAGGCGGTGCAAGCAACGAGGCACCCGCTGAAGACAGCGTAAATTTGGCACCTGGCATGGGATTAACCAACGCAGTCATCATCGATCAACATTTCACCCAACGAAATCGTTTGGGGCGATTACTGGCGGCTTCGTCTTACAACCCTTTCTTGATTGGGCTTGGTATAGATGAAGATACAGCAGCGTTCATTCGCGCGGATAACGTATTTGAGGTAGTCGGCAGTGGAACGGTTACCGTGGTAGACGCCAGTGAATTGACCCACTCTTCAATGTGGAATGCAGGCAGTGGCGAGGCGCTAAGCCTATTAGGATTGAAAATGCATGTGATGGGCGAAGGCTGTCGGTATGATCTGACCAATCACCAAGCCTATCCACCGCGCGAACACGCAGAGTTTTGCAGTCTTTCTGACTTAAGCGACGACGAGTAAAATGACGCGAAGGGACTAAGCGGATTATAAATACGAGGGATACCTAAATGAAAATTGTTTCAACCAATGTGTATGTCGGACCAAACGTCTGGGCACGATTTCCAGTCATTCGACATGTTGTCGATCTGGGTGTGCTGGAAGACTGGCCATCTGCAAAGATTGGCGCAGCTTTTACCGACGCACTGGTTGCGGCATTGCCAGGTTTGGCAGAGCATGGGTGTTCTTATCGAGAGCCAGGTGGTTTCATACGGCGCCTGAACGAGGATGAAGGCACGTGGATGGGCCACATCTTGGAGCATTGCGCGCTGGAAATTCAAGGGGTTGCTGGATCAGATGTTACCTTTGGTCGAACCCGCGGTACGGGCGAGGTTGGCCATTACAATATGGTATTCGCATACGGCCAACGCGATGTAGGACTGGACGCAGGTAAACTGGCCTTGCGCCTGCTTATGCATCTTCTACCAGAAAATGTGCGCGCCCTGACCGATTATAAATATGACCCAGATTTTAGCTGGGATGAAGAGCTGAAAGAATTTGTGCTAAGTGCTCAGCGAAAAGAGTTCGGACCATCCACCGGTTCGTTAGTTAAGGCCGCAGAAGAACGCGATATTCCTTGGTTGCGACTGAACAAATACTCGTTGGTGCAGTTTGGTCACGGCAAATATCAACAACGTATCCAAGCAACGATTACTTCGCAAACGCGTCACATCGCCGTCGAAATTTCGTGCGATAAAGAAGATACGCACAACCTTTTAAATGATCTGGGGTTACCTGTTCCAAAGCAGCGTATGATTTACAGTGTCAGTGCAGCTACTCGTGCAGCTAATCACATCGGATACCCTGTGGTGATTAAACCGCTTGATGCCAATCATGGGCGGGGTGTTACGATTAACATTACCCAAGATGATCAAATTGAAGAAGCATTTAAAGAGGCCAAAAATCACAGCAAGGGCAGTGCTATTTTGGTCGAGAGCTTTGTCACTGGATTTGATCACCGCATGCTGGTTGTTAACGACGAACTGGTGGCGGTGGCCAAGCGTGTACCGGGCCATGTGACTGGGGACGGGAAATCTACAATTGCCGAGTTGATCGAGATCGTAAACAGCGATCCGCGCCGTGGCATTGGCCATGAAAAAGTGCTTACCAATCTCGAAATAGACAACCAAGCCAACCGCTTGATGGATGAGGCGGGCGTTACCGTTGAAACAGTATTGCCAAAGGGCGAAATTTTGTATCTGCGTTCCACGGCTAACCTGTCCACCGGCGGTACGGCAATTGATATGACAGATGTGGTTCATCCGGACAATCGCGACATGGCCGAACGCGCGATCAAAGCGGTCGGGCTGGATGTCGGAGGGGTTGATTTTCTAATCGACGACATAACCAAATCTTACAAAGAAATTGGCGGCGCCATTGTCGAAGTTAACGCAGCACCAGGGTTCAGAATGCACGTCGCCCCCAGCGAAGGCCAAGGCCGCGATGTATCGGGCAAGGTCATCGATATGTTGTTCCCAGTTGGAACCCTAAAACGCATCCCGATTGCGGCAATAACAGGCACCAATGGTAAAACCACGACATCGCGGATGTTGGGGCACATTATGAAAGCCAGCGGTAAAACTGTTGGGATGACATCCACCGATGGTGTTTATGTTGACGGCAAGCTCAGCGTTAAAGGTGACATGACCGGGCCCACGTCTGCGCAAATCGTGCTACGTGATCCGTCGGTTGATTTTGCCGTAATGGAAACCGCGCGAGGCGGCTTGTTGCGGTCAGGTCTTGGATATGAACGATCTGATGTCGCGGCCTGCTTGAACGTCACCGCAGATCATTTGGGGCTAGGCGGGGTCAATACAGTTGAAGAATTGGCAGTGGTCAAACGTGTAGTGGTTGAATCTGCGACTGATACAATCGTGCTGAACGCTGATGATCTGCATTGTCTGCGCATGGCCGATTTTTCGCATGCTGACAATATTTGCTATGTCACCATGAACTCTGACCATGCTCTTGTGAAACAACATATTCGCGCGGGTGGACGCGCTGTTGTTTTGGAAAAAGGTATGAACGGAGATATGATCACTATCTACGACAACTCTACCCACATGCCAGTTCTTTGGTCACATTTGGTGCCTGCCACTATGGAAGGTAAGGCGATGCACAATGTGCAAAATGCCATGTTTGCGGTTGGTATGGCGTATAGTTTCAACGTTGACTTGGACAATATTCGCCACGGATTGCGTACGTTTGATACCAGCTATTTCCAAGCACCAGGTCGTACAAATGTGTTCGACGAGCATCCGTTTAAAGTGATCCTAGATTATGCCCATAACCCTGCCGCATTTGCGGCAATGGCAGACCTTTGTGATAGATTAGAGGTGACTGGGAAACGTATCGCGATCGTCGCAGTGCCAGGGGATCGGCGTGACGAAGACGTAATCGAAGCCGCGAATATACTGGCGGGCCACTATGATCATTACATTCTAAAGGCAGACGATAACCGCCGCAAACGCGGTGATGATGAGATACCCAAGATGCTACAAAAGGCATTTTTGGAAAATGGTGTTTCGTCTGAAGCTATGACCATCATCCCGTCAGAAGTTGAAGCGTTAGAACACGGTTTGAACATGGCCAGCGAAGGCGATCTTTTGATGGTATTCGGGGACGATAGCGCGCGGTGTTGGAAACAGATTATCTATTTCCGCCAAGAGGACCGCCCAGAACCAAAGGCGGACAAAGCGCACGACGAAACTGAAGTGTTGGCCATGGATGACATTGTCGGCGAAGGCGACACATTGATCCGCGATGAACGCGGGGTTCGTTTGGCCAAGAACACAGACGAAGACGGCGACTAGGGGACACGTATGGTTGATGCTATCGAGGATATCGAAGACGCGCTTTCGATCACGTTTCCATCGTCCGCCAATCTGGTTGTAGATGATACGCGCCGACTGACTGGTCCAGGATTGTTGTGGAGCTTGCCCGGTGCGGTCGTCGATGTTTTGTTTAGTGATATCGATCCTGATAAAGTCATTTCAGTTTGGAACAAGCATGTCGAACGCGTACTAGGTGCCGTCGGCTGGAGTGATGAATCCCATATTCACCGACACTTTGAAGGCGGTGTAAATCTGGCAGTATCGGCCCCTATGGATAAACTTTATTCCGCGATCTTTGTGGCGCAAACCGCGTGGCATTTTTGTGCGGCGGAATTGTTAGATGAACCTGCAGGTGATTTTGATGCAATGGTTTTCGACGTCAAATCGGTGATGCAGCGTGAAGCCAACCCAGCTTTGATCGCGTTGATGAAAGCGGCTCAGGCGCGTCATCTTGATGTTCTGTCTGATGATGACAATCTGTCTTTGGGTCACGGAAAAGGGTCGCAAACTTGGCCCGTCACAGCGCTACCCGACCCTGCAGATGTCGCGTGGGATAGGTTGTTCAATATTCCTGTTGCTTTGATCACTGGTACCAATGGCAAAACGACAACCACGCGGCTATGTTCAGCAATTGCCAAAGCGTCTGGCAGAACCTCTGGCTTGACGTCAACGGATTTCGTTCAAGTTGGCGA
>CALDZS010000252.1 GCA_937944065.1 uncultured Amylibacter sp.
CCATAACAGTGGAACCTTGTGGGTGATTAGATGCTGCGCCCAGATGACGAAGTCCAGAATTAGGATTGCAATCAGCGCTTCTAGCCAGATTGGCCAGCTGACTTTCCCTAGCACCCCATAGCCATTTGTTGACGCATCATACGCCGCAGCCACCGACATGACCGGCATCACGATAGCCATCACATTCAATGTCAGAGTATTCGCAATGGTCAGGCCAAAATTGGTCGCCCAACGTGATGTGCGCGACAAAGCGCGTGCTTTTCTAGGTAACACGGTTTCGGCCAAGATCAGCAAGGCCAAAAGCCCAATAAAAACAAACAATCGGATTGTGGTTTCATTTTCCATATGCGTCGCAAGGCTCCTTTACGCGCGGATCATCGATCCTGCGCCGTAATCTGTAAACAATTCTAGCAAACATGCATTAGGCGCACGCCCATCCAAAATCACAACCGCGCGAACACCAGCAGAAATTGCATCTAGTGCCGTTTGCGTTTTTGGAATCATACCGCCCGCGATCACACCAGACTTGGTCATTTGGTGAACTTGTTCAGCGCTTAAGTTGGTCAGCACATCGCCTTCGGCATCTTTCACACCTGCCACGTCGGTTAACAGCAACAGGCGTGTGGCCTTCAGCCCGCCCGCGATGGCACCCGCAACAGTGTCACCATTGACGTTAAACGTTTCACCATTCTTTCCCGCGCCCAAAGGGGCAATCACAGGGATAAACCCTTGATCTAGCAGCGATTGAACGACCTTTGGATCAACTTCGGACGGATCGCCGACCATGCCCAAATCACCCTTGGCTTTGGTGCAAACCAACAGGTTTGCGTCTTTGCCAGACAGGCCAACCGCGCGCCCTCCTTGGGCGTTGATCGCGGCGACAATGCCTTTGTTAACCTTGCCCGACAGTACCATTTCCACAACTTCGACCGTTTCGGGGGTAGAGACACGCTTTCCGTCGACAAACTCGGTTTTGATATTCAGCTGGTCTAGCATCTTGTTAATCATTGGCCCGCCGCCATGCACGATCACGGGGTTGATATTACACTGGCGCAGCATGACGACGTCGCGGGCAAAACTGGCCATAGCTTCTGGGCTGGACATGGCATGTCCACCCAATTTGATCACGATGGTCGATCCGTCGTGGCGCTGGATATTCGGCAAGGCCTCTGATAGCAATCTTGCGGTGGCGATACTGTCGCGTTGCATGGCTTTTGATTTCTCCATCGGGCAATTCCATTTTTCGTCTGTTATCCTAGCTTTAACGCCAAATTGCAGGGCTTGCAAAGCGGTTGATACTCTGGCCTATTCGAATGTGAATTCTGCACACGAGGCGCATATGTCTAAGCCAAGCTATGACCCTAAAAATATCAAGAAAATCCACGCGCATTTGCACAGTCATCTGCCATCCGATCCTGCATTGCGTGTGAAAGCGTTGGAAACCTTGCTGGTGAACAAGGGCATGGTGAACCCAAGCAATATGGACAAATGGGTTGAAGCCTATTCCGAAGATGTTGGCCCCAAGCGTGGCGCCCAGGTGATCGCGCGGGCTTGGACTGATCCTGCATTTAGGGCGCAACTGATGTCAGATGCATCTGCTGCGGTGGATGCGATGGGGTTTTCTGGCCCTGCGTCGGGCCATCTGCAGGCCGTTGAAAACACCGATAGTTTGCACAACGTTGTGGTATGCACATTGTGTTCTTGTTATCCGTTTGCTCTGCTGGGCATGGCGCCAAACTGGTATAAAACTGCTGCCTATCGGTCACGTGTTGTGCGCGAACCGCGTGCAGTATTGGCAGAATTCGGTGTGGATTTACCCGCCGATGTGGCGGTTAAAGTTTGGGATAGCACGGCAGAGCTACGCTATATCGTGATCCCACAACGCCCCGCCCACACAGAGGGTTTGTCCGTAGACGAGTTGGCCAAGTTGGTGACCCGCAATGCGATGATCGGCACTGACCGTGACCTAAAGGCAGGAGCGTAACACATGGACGGTATTCACGATCTGGGTGGAAAGCTGGGCTATGGTGCGGTTGATGTGAACGAGCCAGAACAGCCGTTTCACAATGATTATGACGGACGGATGTGGGCGATCAGCCGCACCGCGCGCCCCACAGGTATTGGCATTGATTGGTGGCGACATGTCCGCGAGTTGATTGCGCGGGACGATTACTTGAACCGAAGCTATTTCGACAGTTGGGCGCAAACGGAAATGGCAGCACTGGTTGATGCAGGTATATGCACGCTGGAAGAGTTGTTGGATGGATGTAAGGCATCAGGCGACATTCCTCAGGCACTGACCTATGTTGAAATTCTGGCTGAAAATGCCAGAAAGGCTGCGAACTTTGGCCGCCCTGTATCCACCAAGCCCCTGTTTTCGGTGGGGGCTAATGTTGTGACTGATATGCAAGGACATCGCGGTCATACACGTTTGCCAGAATACGCGCGAGGCAAACCGGGTAGGGTTATTAAACATCACGGCGGACACGTGTTTCCTGACGCGGCAGCACGTGGCGACGAAGTTGCGGGTCATCTATATACCGTTGCTTTTTGTGCACGCGATCTTTGGGGGGCGGATGCCAATACACTGGACGAGGTAATGTTAGAGCTGTGGGAGGATTATCTTGCCCCAGCCTAGCGTGATCACACCCTTTCGACGTATGGACGGCGAACCCGTGTTTGATGACGCATGGCAGGCAGAGGTGTTGGCCATGGCCCAGGTCCTGATCGACACTGGCGTGATAACGGCGGCAGATTGGGCA
Source organism: uncultured Amylibacter sp. (assembly GCA_937944065.1). Classification (GTDB taxonomy): domain Bacteria; phylum Pseudomonadota; class Alphaproteobacteria; order Rhodobacterales; family Rhodobacteraceae; genus Amylibacter. The sequence goes on from CALDZS010000252.1 coordinate 2,763, forward strand.
GATGGCCTTGGCGCGTCTTTGCGAGAGGTTCAGGTCGACGACGAAAGCGATACGGTTCAGAATTACTATCTTGCTGCACTGACTGCGTTAGAACGTCTTCTTGTCTCATCTGGGATATCTGCGCAGGATATGGACGCGCAAAAGCAAGCATGGGTCGCGGCCTACAAAGCCACACCACATGGTGAGCCCGTTAAACTAAAGTCTTGATGATGTGACGCAAAGTCGGAATTCCGTCGCCTTTTTCGGACGAGGTTAAAACCAGTTCTGGATAGGAGGCAGGAAATTTTGCCAGCGTGGCTTTGGTTTTTTCCAATACCTTTTCCAACTCGCCCTTTTTAAGCTTGTCACACTTGGTCATGACGGCCTGAAAAGTCACCGCAGAGGATGACAGCAACGCCATGATTTCTTCGTCCACAGGTTTCGCCCCGTGGCGTGCATCAATCAACAAGAACACGCGGCGCAATGATGGGCGGCCAGATAGATATGCCTTTAACAAGTCTTGCCATTTTTTCACAACGGGCACGGGGGCGTTGGCAAAACCGTACCCCGGTACATCAACCAAATAATGGGTGTCGGCCAGTGTGAAAAAGTTAATTTCTTGCGTACGCCCTGGTGTGTTCGATGTACGTGCCAGTGACTTTCGTCCTGTTAACGCGTTGATAAGGCTAGATTTACCTACATTAGAGCGTCCTGCAAAACAGACCTCTAGCCGATCAGCGGGCGGCATGCCGTCCATGGCGACCACACCCTTTAGGAAATCCGTTTCACCAGCGAAAAAGATGCGTCCAGCCTCTTTTTCGTCTTTGGTCGGCTCTTCGACAATATTAAACTGCATGTCCATTACAATACGCTCACAGTGTCGCCAACTTTGATGTCGCCACCCTTGATCACCTCGATATAGACACCAAAATCATGGTGACCATATTTGCTGTTAAGAATGTCCAAAGTGTCGATATTGGGATTACCGGTTGAAGGATCGACCTTGGTGGCATTGCAGCGTTCAATACGGGCGCGCACGGCCAGAACTGTGTCGCCTATGACCAAGTCTTTGCCAACCCAATTAAATTCTTCCCAGGGGGCAAATCCGTCGATCCATATATTCCCGCGCCAACGCAGCGGCGACAAAGCTTCGCCTGCATGATCAGAGAGTGCTTCATTCGTGGTGTGAGAGTTGATCGAAATAGACGGGTAATCCGTATCCGTCATCCCGCGGTCAGGCGCGCGCGCGATAAAGGACGGCGCGAACCAATCGGTTGGCATAATCGGAGTGACCCAGTCGATGAATGTTGCAGCGTCATCGGCGATATCAGGATTGAACGACAAGGTATCTAGCTGCGGATGGGTCAGGGTGATTACACCCGTTCCCTCATCCAACTTGGCATCTATCGCCATCAGTTGTGATGCTTTTGAACCGCGCGCAAAGTTGCCACAGGATATCCATTCTGGCGCAGATCGATCAAACTTTGATCGGTCGTGTGCGACCGCCCAATGCCGATCCCAAGGCATACATTTGCCAACCTCTAGCGTCACTGATTGCAGCGCTTCGCGTCCATGCGATTTGATCGGATGACGATATAGCCCTGCGACAGTTCCCATCAGGCTTCGTCCTTTTTGCGCTTCAAGAACCCAAACATGTTGCCCCAAACGTCTGGTTTAACACCTTGGCTGCGCATGATCAGATATTGTTGCGTGAATGTGATTGTGTTGTTGGCAACCCAATAGATAACCAATCCAACCGCAAAACCACCCAACATGAACATAAATACCCATGGCATCCATGCGAAAATTTGCGCTTGGGTTTTGTCTGTTGGGGCTGGATTCAGCTTTTGCTGCATCCACATCGTGACACCCATCAGGATCGGCAAAACACCGATAGAGAAGATAGCGAAGAAACTGCCAGCATCTGGTGTGCCCCACGGTAGCAAACCGAATAGGTTCAAGAAAGATGATGGATCGGGAGCGGACAAATCTTGAATCCAGCCGATGAACGGTGCGTGATACATCTCGATCGTCACGAAGATCACTTTGTACAGGGCAAAGAAAATCGGAATTTGTAGCAAGATGGGCATACAGCCGCCAAGCGGATTAACCTTCTCATCTTTGTAAAGTTTCATCATGCCTTGCTGCATCGCGGTTTTGTCTTCGCCATGCTTTTCCTTCAGCTCTTCAATCTTCGGCTGAAGCGCCTTCATCCGCGCCATAGAGACGTTGGATTTATATGCGAGCGGGAATAGCAATGTTTTGATCACGAGGGTCAGTGCGATAATCGCAAAACCCATATTGCCGATCAGATTGTTCATGAAATGCAGAACTGCGAAAATTGGCTTGGTCAGGAAAAAGAACCAACCCCAATCGATTGAATCGATGAAGCCAGACACGCCAGCCTTTTGATAATCCTTGATTACGTCATATTCCTTTGCACCAGCAAATAGAGATGTCGACATCGCGGCTGATTGCCCGGCGGGAATGATCATTGTCGGCAACCGCATATCGGTTTGATACGTGTCATTCTGTGGCGAATACTTGGACACAGATTTAAATGGTTGGCCCGTTTTTGGTGCCAGTGTCGTCATCCAGTATTTATCGGTAAAACCTATCCAACCTTCGGACGCGACATCTATCAGATCGATATTCGCATTTTCGCGCGTATCCAAAGCTTGGTCAGGCATGTCATCATAGTCGATCTCTTGGATCACCCCATCAGAATTGCGCACAACACCTTCGTGTAGAATGTAGAATCCAATTGTTTCAGGTTCGCCCTTGCGCGCAATGATGCCGTAAGGGGCCATGCTGACATCGCCAACTGTTGTGTTCTCGACGGATTGTTCAATATCAAACAAGTAGTTATCGTCGACACTGATTTTGCGACGGAAGATCAGGCCAGCGCCATTGTCCCATTTGAGTGTGATCGGAGTGGTCGTCGTCAACGTTTCGCCGCTTTCAACCGACCAAAGGGTGTTTGCACTTGGCACATTGTCGTAAGTCAGCGATCCAGCAGGGATCCAACCGTAAACGGTGTAGTATGCTTTGGGTCCACCGGCTGGTGATAGCAGAGTAATCTTTTCAGATGGGTCGTTCAGTTTGACGTTATAATCGATCAATTCCAGATCATCCAAGCGCCCACCTTTGAGCGAAATTGAACCAGACAAACGGGCTGTTTCGATCTTTAGGCGTTCTGATTTCCCAAGTGCAGCGTTACGCGACGCGGCTGGCGTGCTGGCAACAATCGCAGGCAGGCTGCCATCGGCATTTGGAACTACGGCACCGTCCACAGTGGTGCTGGCCACATCTGTTGGGGTCGGCTCTGGGACCTCTGGCGGGAAAAAGATCATCCAGACAAGGATAACAATGGCAGAAAGCACCATCGCAAGGATCATATTTTTATTGTCTTCTTGTTCCATGTCTTCGTCCTAAACTTGGTCTGACTTGCGCAAAAATAATCCGAGAGTGGGGGATTCCATGCGTCCTATTTGTTGCGCTTGGTTCAATAGAAATTAGGGGGCGAGGTCAAGGTTTTAAAGGCAGATAAAGCCAAAGCTTGGCAAGGCTTTACGTGTCTTTGGGGTTAGGGCGCGTCAGACCTGCAAAATCAAACAGTTTTGGGTCCAACAAATGAGAGGGACGCGCGTTCATAAGGCTGCGGAACATGACCTGACGACGGCCTGGGGAATTTGCCTCCCATTCGTCCAGCATCGCCTTGACTTGCTGGCGTTGCAACCCGTCTTGTGACCCACACAAATCGCATGGAATGATGGGATATTTCAAATCGCGCGCGAATTTTTCGCAATCTGCCTCGGCCACAAAGGCCAGCGGGCGGTAGACAAACAAATCGCCTTCGTCATTCACCAGCTTGGGCGGCATTGTCGCCAATCGTCCACCGTGAAACAGGTTCATCATAAAGGTTTCCAACATATCATCGCGGTGGTGGCCAAGCACAACGGCGCTACAACCTTCTTCGCGGGCGATGCGGTACAGATTGCCGCGGCGTAGACGCGAACACATGGCGCAATATGTGCGGCCGGCCGGAACCTTTTCTTTGACAATGGAATACGTGTCTTCGTATTCGATCCGATGATCGACGCCCATCTTTTCCAGAAACTCTGGCAACACCGTTGCTGGGAAATTCGGCTGACCTTGATCTAAATTACACGCCAGCAGCTCGACAGGTAACAGTCCGCGCCATTTCAACTCCTGCAACACCGCCAACAGCGTATAGCTGTCTTTGCCACCAGACAGGCACACCAGCCATTTGGCACCGCGTTCAATCATACCAAACTGTTCAATCGCTTCGCGCGTTTGACGCACGATACGTTTGCGCAGTTTTTTAAACTCCGTACTGGACGGGGCATCTGCGAACAGCGGGTGGATGTCTTTGTGATCGTCTAACATGAGGCGGGTTTAGTGCAGGTTATAGGACACTGCAAGCAATGTCCTATAACACGGCACTTGGTCATCTCTAAACCGGGACAATATTATGCGCGGATCCATATGGGAATTTGGTTATGTTTTCTTCCCCATCTTCTGTGATCACCACAATATCATGCTCGCGATACCCACCAGCGGCTGCATCGCCTTCTGGCAATGTCAGCATCGGTTCCATCGATACCACCATGCCGGGTTCC
>CALDZS010000253.1 GCA_937944065.1 uncultured Amylibacter sp.
GCCCCCGCCCGACATTGATAGAATGGGACAATGATATCCCGTCATGGGATGTCTTGGCCAACGAGGCCAACCTTGCAGATGCAATGTTAGCCAACGCTGCGCTGAAAGCGTCAGCATGAGCGTTGGTCAGACAGAGTTCACCGCAGCCCTGCTTGATCCAAATCTGGCCACACCAAATGGATTGATCGATCCTGCAGGCCGCCCCGCGGGTAAACGGTTCGATGTTTACCGCAACAATGTGATCTCTAGCCTGTTAGACGCCATGCGCACGGCCTTTCCAGTTATCGAAAAGCTGGTCGGAACTGAATTTTTCAATGCAATGGCTGGAGTCTATGTAAGGGATCACCCACCGCAATCCCCGTTGCTGATGTTTTATGGCAAAGACTTTCCAACATTTTTACAAGGGTTCGAGCCTGTCGCTCACCTGCCCTATCTTGCGGATGTCGCTAGGTTAGAGCTGGCACGACGCACGTCTTATCACGCAGCGGATGCAACGCCGATCGATGGTCAGACCTTGATCGACATCCCCCCCGAACAACTGATGGAAACAAGATTTGATCTGGCACCCTCGCTTATTATCTTATCCTCGCCCTACCCGATCCAAAGCATCTGGCACTTTAACACAGTCGACACATCCACACCTGTTCAGCAACGCGCAGAGAATGTTGTTTTGACGCGACCCGCATTAGATGTGACCGCAGATTTGGTTCCTGATGCCGTTAGTGTGTTCTTAACAGAGCTGCAAAAAGGTCAAACGTTGGGCGCGGCTTTTGAGACAGCGACACAAAAAAACGAGACATTCGATTTATCATCGGCGCTTGGCACAATGCTGGGTGGCGGTATGATTACCAACATCAAATAGGGGAACTACCATGCTTTCAATACTGACAATCTACGACCGACTGGTCGAAGGGATCACCAACAAGCTAAGCGGTTGGTTCTTGCCCACATTTGCACGCTTCGCATTTGCCGCAGTGCTTTTGATGTATTTCTGGAAATCCGCAAAAACCAAGTTGGGCGAAGGGATTGGCGGGTTGTTCAACCTTGATCCGAACGGATATGTCCAAATATTCCCCAAAGCGATGGAAGAGTTGGGCTATGATCCATCAGGTTTGTCCATCATCCACAAGATTATTGCAATCGCAGGCACATGGTCGGAGTTCATTCTGCCAGCCCTTATCGTGATCGGCCTGTTCACGCGCCTAGCCGCACTTGGTATGATTGGCTTTGTCACAGTACAATCCTATGTGGATATCACAGGACACGGCGCAAAGTTTGGCGATTGGTTCACATCTGCGTCGGGCGATCTGATCGCGGATCAACGCCTGCTGTGGTTCTTGCTATTCTCGATTTTGATCGTCAAAGGTGCCGGCCCTATATCATTGGACCGCGTCATTGGACGTCAGGTCCGTTAATCGGCTTGTTTCAGCAGGCCTGCGAGGACACCGAACAGGCCTGCGATACCGCATAGCGTGATCGGGAACATGGTGAAGACACCAAATTCGAACCCCAGATACATGCCCAAAGCGGACAGTAGCAATAACACACCGCCGACCAAGGCGCGGCTGATGACCAAACCACCGCCGACCAAGGCCAGAACGGGTGACAGTAATGCAGTCGCGCGGGTTTTCTTAACGTTATCAACTTGTTCGATGACGTCAGGGACTTCGCCAAACCAATCAATAAACTCGGTATAGCCATAGCCGAAAAAGCCGATGATCATCCCCCATATGCCAGAGATGATACCCAAAATCATTGCCGTTCTACGCATGGTCTATCCTTTATTCACTTTGCCCTATGTGGGGGTATCTGTGGCTTATTTCAAGCCGAGACGTGTTTGCACGTCTTTCGTCCAGCCAAGGGTTAAGTTTCCGTTATACGCAATAACAGGCCGTTTCATCAGGGTTGGGTGTTCGATCAACATCGCAACCGGCTGTCCCTCGCGTTCTGCCGCGGACATATTGCGCCATGTGGTTGATCTGGTGTTTATCAGCGCCTCGCCAAAGGCATTGTGGAACATTTCAATCATATGCGGGCTGACAAAATCATCGCGCACGTCAACGAACGAGACGTTACCATTCTGTTCCTTCAATGCTTTCAGCGCCTTACGACACGTGTCGCATGTTTTTAATCCGTATAATGTCAAAGCCATCTGCGTGCCGTCATCCCTGTAAATTCAGGCCTATTTGCGCATAAAACCCCAAAACAAACAAGGATCGTTCGATAAAGTGATATATGTCACTTAACTGGGGTGAATTCGGCGCTAAACGTTGGTTAACAAATCACTGTGGCGGCACTCTCTCCCCTTAGCCACACTGACCATCGGCGGATCGCGCACTCCCCCTAGCGATCCGCCGCTTTTTTTCAAAACCCTTTAAAATAACGGTTTTTCCAAAGTGTGAGTATCGTCACGGTTTGGGTCTGATTGCTGTGCTACTGGTTAGACGCGTTCTCATTCCTCCCTGTAGAGCGCGCGCAAATACCAGCGCAGATGCCTCCAGCACCGCGATGGTCTGACCCCATTGTTTTTATAAACAGTGGGGTCTTTTTTCAGCTAGACCAAGATCGCGTATTGCAATGCTGCGCCGCTCATGTCTCGGGATCAAACGCGGTTGCGAATTCGGGGTTGGCCGTCCAGTTCGCGCCTGACGCGATGATGCACGAAACCCCGTTCACGTTCGAGCTGAGTATCGTCCAAGAGCCGTCAACGCCTGACCAAACCTCGATCAATTGATAGTTGTTTGCGATACCAGCACCGTGGCTAACCTCGCCAAATTTCTGGGTCAATTCGGCAATCAAAGCGTCGCGTGGTCCGCATTTAGCGGTTTGAGCGTGTGCTGCCGTGACCAATGGGAAGGAGGCCAGAAGCAGCGGGAAGAGAAGATTTTTGAGTTTCATTGTTCTGTCTCCTTTCTGATTTAACACTGCACCCAATGGGGTGCACCTGTCCAATCAAGCCAAGGCAGATTTGCGTGAGGTTGTGTTACAAAGGGGGGTAAACACAATTGGACAGTTTAGTGTCCGCGCCCGATCCTCCCCAACAGGAGAGCGCATTCTGGCCCCACCCTAGGCTCGGCGCTGATG
>CALDZS010000254.1 GCA_937944065.1 uncultured Amylibacter sp.
CTCTGACCTCTTCATCTTTGGCAAATTCCATATTAGAGAATACTGACCAGTCGTCGCTTGCATTTTTTGACGCGATTGCGCCGATTATTTATGCCGACAGTATCGATATGTCCAAGGCATGGATGCAATCGCGCTACGATAAAGGCGACACCGAGGAAGAGAGGACGGCCTATGTGAATTGTCCCATGGACAAAGATCAGTACGAGGCGTTTATTGACGCGCTGTTGGCCGCTGAAAAGACAGAGTTTAAAGACTGGGAAAAAGACACCCCCTATTTTGACGGTTGTTTACCGATAGAGGTGATGGCAGAGCGTGGGCGTGAAACCCTGCGCTTTGGCCCGATGAAACCAGTCGGACTGACTAACCCGCATGATCCACAAACCAAAGCCTACGCCGTGGTACAACTGCGTCGGGATAACGCACTGGGCACGTTATTCAACATTGTCGGCTTTCAGACGAAAATGAAGTACGGCGAGCAGGCACGCGTTCTAACTATGATCCCAGGACTGGAAAATGCAAACTTTGCACGCCTTGGCGGTATCCACCGCAACACGTTTATAAACTCACCTCTTCTTCTGGATGACCAAATGCGGTTGAAATCTTCGCCCAACATTCGCTTTGCGGGCCAGATTACGGGCGTCGAAGGATATGTTGAAAGCGCGGCTATGGGTCTGTTGGCAGGTCGGTATGCCGTGGCACAATCAAAGGGTGTTGATATATCCGTGCCACCGAACACTACTGGGATGGGGGCATTGGTTACGCACATCACTGGCGGCGCTGATGCCAAGACATTTCAACCGATGAATGTAAATTTCGGTCTGTTTCCTGCAGTTGAAAATGTTAAAGGTGGACGGCGAAATCGCGCGACGCGATATAAGGCCTATACTGATCGTGCAAAAATCGATTGGCAGGATTGGTTGCGCCAATCCTAAACGGTTGATATCTTTGGTTCATGACAGAGAAATTCTTTCCGCGCGCGTATGGTCTGACAGATCAAAAAGACATAGATGCCCTGTATGATGACTGGGCCAAAACCTATGATCAAGAAGTCACGGAAGGTGGTTATGAAACCCCTAGACGCTGTGCGCAGGCACTCCGAAATTTCTTACCTACGAACAAGCCGATAGTTGATATTGGATGCGGAACTGGTTTGTCAGGTCTTGCCTTGGGCGGAATTGGGTACACTGACATTACAGGCACTGAAATAAATCCGAACATGTTAGATCAAGCCATGAAGCGCGGGATTTATGCTGATCTTCGCGCAGCAAACCTAGAAGATCCGCTGCCGTTCAAAGTTGGCGAATTTTCGGCCCTAGTTGCGGTTGGTGTCATAAGCGCGGGTGCTGGCCCCGCCAGTCTTTTGCCCATGGCACTCGACAAACTTGCGCCCGGCGGGTTCCTTTGCCTGTCTTATAATGATCACACGCTTGAAACGCCCGACTATGTTGATGCGTTATCCAATGCGATCGACACAAAAATAGTAGATCAAGTGTTTTCCGAATACGGGCCTCACCTGACAGCCCTTGATGTTGGTTCTTCTGTCTATGTCCTGCGAAAACTATGAGGCGCGACCGATTTGCGCCCTCACCGACAGGCCTTTTACATCTTGGTCATGCATTTTCAGCACTCACTGCCTGGGACAATTGTATTGCCAATCAGGGTACCTTTCTGCTGCGTATTGAAGATATAGATCAGCCCAGATGTCGCCCAGAATTTGAGAAAGCGATTTACGATGATTTACACTGGCTGGGCATCGAATGGCCTGCCCCCGTGTTACGTCAATCCGAAAGGATGAGCGCGTATACGCAAGCATTGCAAGCGCTTGCTGATCTGGGCGTGACCTACCCTTGCAGCTGTAATCGCTCTGATATCAAACAAGCACTTGGCGCACGACAAGAAGGTGATGAAACAGCATCAGGTCCTGACGGCCCAGTTTATCCAGGAACATGCAAATCCAAAGGCGCTACCGCGGGGCGCCCGACGGCCACGCGTTTGGATATGACCAAGGCGGTGGCGCTACTAAACAACAACCCGCGCCAATTCAGAAACAATGGCACGCGCGTTAAGACCAGTCCGACGGCTCTGATCAACGAAATCGGCGATATCGTTCTGGCCCGCAAAGATATCGGAACCAGCTATCACCTGTCGGTAACCGTGGATGATGCATTTCAGGCAATCACACATGTAACCCGTGGTCAGGACATGCTCAGCGCCACACCAATCCATGTGCTGCTACAGTCGCTGCTTGGATTACCAACGCCAGACTATCTGCATCATAGACTGATCCGGGACACAGATGGCAAACGGTTGGCCAAGCGCCATGATGCAATGTCAATTCAGTCTTACCGTGCCAAAGGTGCTTCGCCGGCAGATATCCGAGCAATGGTTGGTCTTACACGATAGGCTGCGACAGCACTGTTTCTTTGCCGTTTTCAATCAACGTATAAAAGCAAGAACGTCGATTGGTGTGGCATGCAGGGCCCGATTGATCAACTTGCATCAAAATACAATCACGGTCGCAATCAATCGTCAGGCTTTTCAAAATTTGTTGATGTCCAGAAGTTGCCCCCTTGCGCCACAATTCTTGTCGCGAACGCGACCAATAAGTAACCTGTCCACTGCCCAATGTCTCTGCAAGCGATGCCTTGTTCATCCAAGCCATCATTAACACTTCGCCAGTATCAAACTGCTGGGCAATCGCGGGTATCAGCCCTTTGTCGTCAAATTTCAAAGTCTCTATATCGAAATTAAGTGTCATAACCGCCTCGTGACTTTCCAATTTGATCGATGCGCCCTAAGTATAGACGTGGACATCAATAGAAAAGACCCAATCAATGAAAACCGACGATGACTTGATCAAGCTGTATTCGAAAAAGATACTCGAATTGGCAGCAAACATCCCGCATTCTGACCCCTTGCCTGATGCGATGGCAGAAGCCAGCAAACGGTCGCCGCTATGTGGGTCAAACATTCGGGTATCGTTGGATTATGACGGCAACGTAGTCACCGCCTTTTCTCAAGATGTAAAAGCGTGTGCATTGGGGCAAGCATCGGCGTCTATTCTGGGAGCAAATGTGATTGGTCTAACGCGTTCACAAATCGCCACGGCGCGCGATCAACTGTTTGAAATGCTACGTTCTGATGGTCCAATACCTGACGCGCCGTTCGAAGAATTAGAGGTGATGCAATCAGCAATAAAGTATCGCAATCGCCATGCATCAATCATGTTGGCGTACGAAGCTACGTTGACAGCAATTGATAGCCTTACATAAAAAAAATGCCGCGCTTGGAAGTCCCAAAGCGCGGCAAGTAAGTGCGAGCAAGTGGTGTGGTAAAAACCTAAATCGGTTCGAGGACTAGTGAACCGATCCCACCTCAGCCGCAGGCGAAACTTTACAAAACAGACGGCAAATTCAGCGAAACAACCATGATGGTCATAAGGGCTGCAAAACAGATCCAATCTTCTGCAATACTGTGCGAATTACGTGACATAACTGCATATAACCTGTTCAACATGTGTTATTCCTGCCTATTTAACGATTTGTTCACCCAATGTTCCACACCTTGCACAGCAAGTAAAGGAAAAATTAGAACAAAATTAGAACATTGTAAAAATGATTAAAATCAGACAGTTATCCAATAGACAGAAGTCGAATAGCCTTATCCCGTTCCATCAAATACAGTAAAATGCGCAACGCTTTACCACGCTCGCTGTCCAATTTAGGATCAGTGTGCATCACCATTCTTGCGTCATCAAACGCCATCTTTAGCAACTCTCCCTGTGTCTCGATATTCGCAATTCTAAACTTGGGCAAACCAGACTGTTGCAGACCTAACAAATCACCTGCACCACGGATTTTCAGATCAGTTTCTGATATCTTAAAGCCATCCTCTGTCTCGCGCATGGTTTCAAGTCGCCTCTGCGCCGTTGCGCCCAAAGGTGGCGCGTATAGCAATAGGCAGCTAGATTTTTCTGCCCCTCTGCCAACCCTCCCTCGTAATTGGTGTAGTTGCGCAAGCCCAAACTTTTCAGCCTGTTCAATCACCATGATCGAAGCATTTTGGACATTAACACCTACTTCGATAACTGTGGTCGCGACCAATACTTTGGTTTTTCCGGCCACAAAGTCGGCCATTGCTGCGTCTTTTTGCGCCGGTTTCATCTGTCCATGCACCAGCCCAACATTCTCTTCGCCCAGTGCCAATTTCAAGGTTCGGAACCGATCTTCTGCCGCAACCCAATCAATTGTTTCGCTTTCTTCGACCAAAGGGCACACCCAATAGGCTTGCTTACCTGCTTTCGTTGCCTCTTTTAGACGGCTAACAACTTGTTCCAGCCTACTATTTGGAACCAGAACCGTCTCAATTGGTTTTCGCCCTGCTGGCTTTTCGTCCAGGACCGAGACATCCATGTCGCCATACTGTGCTAATGCTAGGGATCGCGGAATAGGCGTCGCCGTCATCGTCAATATATCAACAGCAGCACCTTTTCCGCCAATATCCATACGTTGGCGCACGCCAAACCGGTGTTGCTCGTCAATAACCGCAACCCGCAGGTCCTTGAATTCAACATCAGCTTGGAACACTGCATGCGTCCCCAACAGAATATGAATATCACCAGCGGCAAGCGCCTGTAACTTTGCCTTTCGTTCTGATCCTTTGTCGCGACCGGTTAAAATTTCAACAACTACACCAGCGGCATCAGCCATGTGACGCAGGCTTTCAAAGTGTTGACGGGCCAAAATCTCTGTTGGAGCCATCATCACAGCTTGCCCACCCGCCTCGACGGCGGCCACCATTGCGACCAGCGCAACCAGCGTTTTTCCGGAACCGACATCGCCTTGTAACAATCGGTTCATTCGATAGGGCGCGCCCATATCACCCAAAATTTCTGAAATAGCGCGCAATTGTGCTCCCGTTGGTTGAAACCCGAACGCCTGTAGCACCTTGGCCTGCAATCGCTCTGTACCCTTTGTCACAATGCCCTTAGCGCGACGCATAGAGTGACGCGCAATCGCTAGGGTTAATTGATGTGACAGCAGCTCGTCATAGGCCAACCGCGCGCGCGCCGGCGACATGGGCGATAGATCATTGATCGATTTTGGCTCGTGAACTGTACGAACCGCTTGATCCCAACTGGGCCATTCTCGATCAGACATCACTGACCCCAACAACCATTCAGGTAGTGGCTTGCTTCGATCAACGGCTGACCTTGCCGCTTTTTGCATGACCTTCTGTGTGACACCAGTGGTCAACGGATATACGGGTTCGCATTGCGGGATTTCGGTCCCAGAATTTGGGCGTATAATATAGTCGGGATGCACCATATTTGCGATTGCATCGAACATTTCGACTTTACCGGACACGATCCGACGTTGCCCCGATGGCAACTGATCGCGAACCCAATCTCCGCGCGCATGGAAGAAAACCAACTGAAAGCTGGTTTTTGCATCCTGTACAGTCACACGGTATGGCTTGCCCTTTTGCGTATTGGGCTTATGAGCCCCGACCAACACCTCTACCGTCAGAACCGATGGAAACTCTGCACCGACGATTGTGTCGCGCGGCTCGCGGTCAATAATCGAGTTTGGAAGCGTGAATATCAAATCTCTTGGGCGAGTAATATCCATCTTTTCTAGTGATTTAGCCACTTTTGGACCAACCCCAGCAAGTTCGGTAACCTTCGCAAAAAATGGAAAGAGGATTTCGGGGCGCCCTGACATGCTCTAGGCCTGACCGCCAGCGTTTATCAGTTCAAGCCACGCTTGTTCTGTCAAAATTTCAACGCCCAGTTCTGTTGCTTTTTTTGCTTTCGAACCCGCCCCGGGCCCAGCTACCACAATGTCTGTTTTCTTTGATACCGATCCAGACACTTTAGCGCCCAAGCTCTCTGCGCGGGCTTTTGCCTCGGCGCGTGTCATCAACTCCAAGCTGCCGGTAAATACCACTATTTTTCCTGCAACCGGGCTGTCTGCGTTGCTGGTGTCTACCACCTCTGTGATCGTCAAATTTGAAACAAGATCATCTATTAGGGTTCGCTGATCTGGATCATTAAACGTATCCACCAAGGCTTTGGCCATGACCTTGCCCACACCGTCGATTGACAGCAGTCCATCCCACGCTTCGCTTGTTTGATCAGCCGCCTGATCCATTGCCAAAACAAATCGATCCCATGTCCCGTAGGTTTTTGCCAGTAAATTGGCCGTGCTGTCGCCAACATGGCGGATACCAAGTCCGAATACCAACTTGTTCAGTGGGATCGTTCGTTTGGCGTCGATCGCCGCGAACAGTTTTTCCGCGGACCTAACGCCCCAGCCTTCACGGTTTTTTAGTTTTGTCAGGGGTGATCTTCTGTCTGTTTCTTCTAACCTGAAGATGTCGGCCGGATGCCTGATGGGTAATGTCTCATCGTCATAAAACGCCTCGATTTGTTTGGAACCTAAACCATCGATATCAAATGCGCCTCGTGATACAAAATGTTT
>CALDZS010000255.1 GCA_937944065.1 uncultured Amylibacter sp.
AAATGCTGCCTTTGTGCAAATTCTTGAGGATCACGGGATCAAGTTCATTGGCCCCTCTGCTGCGCATATCCGTATGATGGGTGACAAAATCACTGCCAAAGAAACCATGCGGAATTTGGTCGTGCCTTGTGTACCTGGATCGCCTGGCGGTGTTCCAACTTTGGAAGAAGCACATAAGATTTCTGACGAAATGGGGTTCCCCGTGATCGTTAAAGCCACCGCTGGTGGCGGTGGCCGTGGTATGAAACTGGCCGAAACCAAAGAAGATCTGGACAATGCTTTTCGCGGTGCACGATCTGAATCTAAAGCCGCGTTCGGCAATGACGAAGTCTATATCGAGAAATATCTAACCCTGCCCCGCCATATCGAAGTCCAAGTATTCGGTGACGGTCGCGGCAAAGCTGTGCATTTGGGCGAGCGAGATTGCTCGTTACAGCGCCGTCACCAAAAAGTATTTGAAGAAGCACCGGGCCCATGCATCACCGAAGAAATTCGTGAACGTATCGGAGCGACATGCGCCAAAGCTGTGGCAGATATCAAATACGAGGGTGCGGGAACCATCGAGTTCTTATTCGAAAACAATGAGTTCTATTTCATCGAGATGAACACGCGCCTACAGGTAGAACACCCTGTGACCGAAACCATTTATGGTGTTGATCTAGTGAAACAACAAATCCGTATCGCTGCGGGCCAAGAAATGACGTTCAAGCAAGAAAACTTGTCCATCAAGGGTCATGCGATTGAGGTTCGGATCAATGCCGAAAAATTACCAGACTTTACCCCTTGCCCAGGTAAGATCACCACATTCCACGCCCCTGGTGGGTTGGGTGTTCGGATGGATTCAGCACTTTACGATGGCTATTCTATTCCGCCCTACTATGACAGCTTGATCGCCAAATTGATCGTGTCTGGCATCACCCGCGAAGCCTGTTTGGCCCGTCTTGGTCGTGCTTTGGACGAATTGATCGTCGACGGCATCGATACTACCGTGCCTCTGTTCCACGCATTGTTGCAAGAAAAGGCAGTTCAGACAGGGGATTATGACATCCACTGGTTGGAAAAATGGCTTGATACTCAAACCGAATTCTAAGCCCACGACGTGAGCGATAGACAAATAACGCCAGAAATATTGCTGAACGCATATGCTTCTGGCGTTTTCCCCATGTCCGAAGATGCTGACGACCCAGAATTGTTCTGGGTTGATCCACGTAAGCGTGGCATTTTTCCGTTGGATGGCTTTCACACCTCTCGATCCCTGTCGCGACGAATTACCCAAGGCGATTACGAGTGTTCAATCAACACCCAATTTAGCGACGTAGTGCGCGCATGTGCGGATCGTGATACCACGTGGATCAATGCAACCATATTCGATTTGTATTTGGAATTGCATGAACTGGGCTTTGCCCACAGCTTCGAAGTGACACGCGACCAGAAATTAATTGGCGGCGTTTATGGCGTGGCGCTCGGCTCTGCGTTCTTTGGGGAAAGCATGTTCTCCCACGCCACGGATGGATCCAAGCTGGCATTGTACCACCTGATTGCGCACCTAAACGCGCGTGGTTTTACACTATTCGACACCCAGTTTATCACACCCCATTTGGCGAGTTTGGGTGCTATCGAAATATCACGTGCAGACTATCATCACCGTTTGGCCAAAGCGTTAGAGACGCGGTGCCAATTTAACTAGGCCACGATCTGACGGAAATCAGGTTGATGAATATGCTTGCGCCGCAGATTACTTCCCCTGCTAAGGGGCGAGACACTTAATCACCCAAACGTCATACCGTGGGTGTTCCAACGCTGACAATGCAGGACTGGACGCTACCATCCAGCCATCAAATGCAGGGCTTTTCTGACGGGTATCAGTGATCACCAAGCGTGCAAAAGCATCGGTGTTTAGGCGGCGGCGCGGGTAACGGCATTCTTTAAGCGTCACCAACAATTTCTTGGCTTCAAAGCTGGAACCAGACACCAATTCATGGTCTTCGGTCACACCATTGACGCGGTCGAGGACCCGCAAAATTGCACCTGATCCAGTGGTGGTTTGCTGCGCTGTCGCCGCGACGCCCCAAGAGGCGATCAAAAGTGTCAACGCGATGCGGATCATTGATCTTGTCCAGAAACGAATTTCAACAACAGCGATATCAAACTGACCGAACCTTGGGTTTCCAAAAACTCTGCGCCCTCTTCCATCGTGAATTCTGATCCACCGGGCACTATTTCGACGTAGGTTCCGCCCAACAACCCTTCTTGGCTGATTTGCACGGCGCTGTCGTCAGGCACTTTGAGTCCAGATTTAACCGACAGATTCAATGCCGCACGAAAGCTTTCAGGGTCCAAAGCTAGCGACGTAACCGTTCCAACCTTAACGCCAGCCATACGCACATCAGTTCCCACGGACACGCCATCGGCGCTGCGGAAGCTTGCAATCAACGGATAGCCGTCTGATGATGCAGAATACCCAACTGAATTAGATGCGTAGCTCAGGAAACCTATAGCTGCGGCAACAACAACGCCACCGACCAATGCTTCTGTTTTATTTACTGCCATTGGATTACTCCCAAAGAAGGATCAAGGTTGCCATGCTTCATAATCGGACTTCACTGGTGCAGGCTTGGCTGCACGCAATGATCCCGCAGGAGCATAGGCTGCAGCCGTTCCTGTTAGGTTTTCCTGATGTGGTTTTTCCCAAGATTTTTTTGGCAATGGTTTGTCCGTTGGCGGTTCTTTAAACGTGTGATGCAACCATCCGTGCCAATTAGCAGACACTTTGGATGCTTCTGCTTCGCCGTTGAAAATCACCCAACGGCGCGCGCCGTCGCGGGTTTCATAATACAAGTTGCCCTGCTCATCTTCGCCAACCTTCACGCCCTTGCGCCAGGTGTGAAACCGCGTGTTCAATGTCTGACCATTCCACCAAGTAAACAGGCTTTTGATAAATTCCATGTGCGTATTCCCACTGCTTCCCTTGTTATATGCAACAAAGGGCGGTGCGCGTCCAGTCAATCTAGCTGTGATTTCGGCGAGTTTAGCCCGCCGAGGCTGTTTCTTCGTCTGCTTTTTCTGAATACACGATCAAGGGTTCTGCGTCGCCATTCACGGCATCGTCATTGACGACAACATCTTCGACATTTTCCAGACCTGGCAATTCAAACATTGTGTCCAGCAAGATGTCTTCCATGATGGATCGCAGACCGCGAGCACCAGTTTTCCGTTTGATAGCACGCTTTGCGATTGCGCGAAGAGCATCATCCGTGAATTTCAGTTTCACGTCTTCCAGCTCGAACAAACGTTGATATTGTTTGACCAGTGCATTTTTCGGTTCTGACAGAATCGTAACTAACGCATCTTCGTCCAAATCCGTCAGCGTCGCGAGAACTGGCAAACGGCCAACAAATTCCGGGATCAAGCCAAATTTTAACAAATCTTCTGGCTCTAGCTCTGTGAACCATTCGCCTACTGTTTTTTCTTCGTCATTCTTCACGTCTGCGCCGAATCCGATGCCAGACCCTTTGCCGCGTTGTCCAATGATTTTGTCCAGGCCAGCGAACGCACCGCCACATATGAACAGAATGTTGGTTGTATCGACTTGCAAAAATTCTTGCTGTGGATGCTTACGCCCGCCTTGTGGTGGAACAGATGCAACCGTGCCTTCCATAATCTTCAACAAAGCTTGCTGAACGCCCTCGCCCGATACATCACGGGTGATCGATGGGTTGTCAGACTTGCGTGTAATTTTATCTACTTCATCGATGTAAACGATGCCACGCTGCGCGCGCTCCACGTTATATTCTGACGCTTGCAGTAGTTTCAGGATGATGTTTTCAACGTCTTCGCCAACATAACCAGCCTCGGTCAGGGTTGTCGCATCGGCCATCGTGAATGGCACATCCAATACCCGCGCCAAAGTTTGCGCTAGCAAAGTCTTACCGCACCCAGTTGGGCCGATCAAAAGGATGTTTGATTTTGACAACTCAATATCGTCTTTGGAATGCTCTGCGTGATCCAGACGTTTATAGTGGTTATGAACTGCCACGGCCAAAACGCGTTTCGCAACAGATTGGCCGATAACATAGTCGTCCAAGAAACCAGCGATTTCCCCTGGTGTCGGCACGCCATCCGCGCTCGAAGAGATGCCGCCTTTGGCCTCTTCTTTGATGATGTCCATACACAATTCCACGCATTCATCACAGATGAATACGGTGGGGCCTGCAATTAACTTGCGTACCTCGTGTTGGCTTTTTCCGCAAAAGGAACAGTACAAAGTGTTTTTAGCATCGGTGGTCGTAGAGTTAGACATTCACGTCTCCGCAGGGAATGGGCGTTTGGCGCAGACTATTTCAGAAACAATGCCTACACAATCGGTTAGTTCAACTTATCATCATACGCTCGTGGCAATTTTGTGTCACAAGCGTATGATTATTCTAAAATTGTTAAAATCCCTCTGCGTTAAAAGCTTATTCTTCAGGGACTTCGCGTTTTTGTACAATCTCGTCGATCAGTCCCCATTCTTTGGACTGCTCGGCTGTCATGAAATTATCACGATCAAGCGCTGTTTCGACTTCTTTCAGCTTTCGACCGCAATGTTTGACATAAATATTGTTCAAACGATCTTTTAACTCCAAGATTTCTTTTGCGTGCAGGGCGATGTCCGAGGCCTGACCTTGAAACCCGCCAGAAGGCTGGTGCACCATGATACGCGCGTTCGGCAATGCGAATCTTTGCCCCGTTTCACCCGCTGCCAACAATAGCGATCCCATTGATGCCGCTTGACCAATACACAATGTTGATACTTTGGGGCGGATGTATTGCATCGTGTCATAAATCGACAAGCCTGACGTGACCACGCCGCCGGGGCTGTTGATATACATGAAAATATCTTTGGTCGGGTTTTCAGCCTCTAGGAACAACAATTGCGCCACGATCAAGGTGGACATGCCATCATGCACAGGACCTGATAAGAAAATGATGCGTTCTTTCAGCAAACGCGAGAATATATCATACGACCGCTCGCCACGGGATGTTTGTTCAACCACCATAGGAACCAAGGTGTTTGCGTATACTTCTAAAGGATCACGATCTCTCATAATTGGACTGCCTGTTTTTGAGTGTTTCGCGCAACCCTACTGCGCAGTTTAGGGCACTTCAAGGCGAACCTCAGCCCTAACCCTTTTTTGACACGCAGAGGCTTCAGATTGAGTTAACAAGCTGCTGTCCACAGAAGTTTGCGATAAAAAGGCATCAAGCGGTGCAAATATGCGCCATGCCGTTACGTAAAACCCAAACAATCATTTGACCCTGTAGGGACTAAACCAATACCCTTGCCGCAAGGGATTCATGATGGGAGAGACTATGAAACACTTACAAATTACAACATTGGGCCTCGTCGGCACAGCGTTGCTTTCGACCACAGCATTTGCTGGCGGACTAGACCGCGCGACATTTAATTCATCGCTTTTGTACCAAAAAGGTACCTACATGGAGATGTCGTATGCGAATACTAATCCAGAAGTAGCACCATCTAACGCTCCAGGTCTCAGCTCTGACTGGGAAGTTGGATCCGAGTTCGATACGGTCCAATTCGGGTTTAAAGATGACGTAACAGAAAAGCTGACCTTTGGCCTGACGATGAACAGCAACCCATTTGGTGTGGATGTTGATTATTCAGCATTTGGTGGACCTTATGCGGCGCTTAGCTCGCTTCGTGCAAATTTGTCATCAAGAGCACTGACCGCGATGGCGAAATACCAGATCAATGATCGCGTGTCAGCATTTGGTGCAATCAAGCATCAAAGCGTTAAGGGTAGCGCGAATGTGTCCGTTCCTCTCACAGCAGGCAAAATTGCGGCCGTAGCAGCGGGAACCGCAGCAGCGTTAGGTCGCGCTTTGACTCCAGCAGAAATCGCTGGCATTCAAGCAGATCCTGCAAACCTAGTTGACGGAGACACTACCCTTACATCTGCCTCAGACGTTAACTTTATCGTTGGTGCTGCCTATGAAATCCCAGAGATCGCTTTGCGCGTTGCAGCATCTTATGAGAGTGCCGCGGATTTCGCCCCTGACGTGCTTTTAGTGAATTCTGGGCTTTTCAACACTGGTGCGGGTGGTATCAAAACACCAAAGACATTCTTGTTGGAATTCCAATCAGGTGTTGCAGAAAACACATTGGTCTTCGGATCAATCCGCCACGCAAAATGGAAAGACGCACAAGTCACCATGTCGGCGCTGTTCAACAACGCACAATTATCTGATTTTGACAACAGCACAACCTATACTTTGGGTGTGGGGCGTAAATTTTCTGACAGCTTTTCAGGTTCGCTTTCATTGACACACGCGCCATCTGATTGTGATAGCGTCAGCCTTTTGGCACCAACCTGTACGCAAAACACCTTGAACATCGGTGGGAAATACAGTGTTGGAAACGGTGTTGACGTATCCGGTGGCGTAAGCTTGCGCAAATATGATGACGCAACAAGTTCCAATGGGATTGTTTTTGGCGGAAACACATTGATGACCGTCGGCTTGAAACTAGCTAAAACTTTCTAAATTCCCTCAAATGAATCGAAAAGCCCGCGTACGACGTGGGCTTTTTTTTGCCTAAACGACACTTGAAAAAAGTTATCTATCTTGTTGATATAAAGACAAAAAAAGGGCGCCCAATTTGGACGCCCTTCAATTAATTCTGCGACAGCAAATTTAGTCGTCCAATGCTTCCACAGCTTTTTGCAGCGCGTCTTTTGAGACCTCTTTTTCGG
>CALDZS010000256.1 GCA_937944065.1 uncultured Amylibacter sp.
GCCCACCTTTTAGCAAATGCGGACTCGAACTATCCAGCCCACCCTTTAGACCACCTTAACGTTCGAGATAGCATGTGTCACCAAGTTTCACCATGTTCACCCGTTTCAGATTAAGTATCTAAAACAATGAGATATTGTTCATTTATGTTCAGCTATGAAAACGACGAGAGATGCCGTGTGGGGCACCATTTCACCATCCAAACAAGCCCAATGACATCCGATTAACCTTTGTTTATAAGGGTTATATTGATTTTATTGCCCGATGCTGTCCCGCATGGTTTTCCAGTATCTCGCAAGTTTGGGGGTGCTTTCTGGGGTATCTGCAAAGCTTGGAAAAGTTCTGCCGTATTCAACGCCTTTTCCAGACATCAAGATATTAGCTCACAAACTATGGAAGCGCTTCGCGGTTTGCGGAATGTTTGTTCTAGCGACTCCGAACCTGCCATAGCTGTATTTTGACAACGGGTTGGCAATCACCCAGCACTGTCAGCAGTCGTTAAATCATGGGAGTGTTGGCATCCATGATGTCAAGTTTGTTAGTTCCCTCCGCCAATCGTCACGAACGGCGCGTATTTTTGTTGATAGCGACGCTGGCAGTCTTGGCAGTATTCATTTGGTAGGCCAGTTCTGTCTTGACTGGAAACAAAGCCGCCGCAATCCACACAGCTGAAATTGCTAGTATAGGAAATGTTGGTTTGGTGGAAAATCAAGTCTGGTTGGTCTGTTAGGTTTTGGTCAAATTCAAATTTTGTAAGCTTATTCATTTTTGCCCTCATATGCGGGATTGTATTTATCATCCCAACATATGGCTTAACTATTGATGTTATTAGCAAAAAAAACGAAAACTAATGCAATTCGCACTGCATTCTAACGTTTAACGTGGTTTCAAACCAACGTTAAAGGTAGTCGAAACTGTAGAAAACGTTGGTTTTAGTCCAGCAGGTGCTGACTGGATGCTTTGGCAACCAGTTGCATTGTGGTCGTACAGCCTAGCTTCTTTTTGGCGCTATTTATACGATTTCTATAACCGCTTTCGGAAATATTAAGCTCGACAAATGCTTGCTGAGACGTTCCACCATTGGCCAAGAAACGCAATGTCTCGATTTCCTTGTCGGACAAGGTTTCAGTACCATTACTGAGGTCGATCAAAGAATCGAGAATTTCTTCTAAACGGTATAGTTCGTCAAACGTCAGTTCACGGTCTTCACGCGCGACACTGACAAAATCCCGTTTATAAAAACGGCCTCTGCTGGACACGCCTCCATATTTCAATCCGTGGGCAGCAGCATATTCAGCGACTTTGCTGGTTGGGTAAGTGGGGATTTCAGACCATCTGTCCAAGCCGGGCTTGTTTAGCATTGTTAGGAAGACTGGGTCGCGAAAGTGCAAGAATTTTTGGTTATAAAACCGTATCCATCTTTCGGAATACTCACTGTACATCGTTTGTGGCCCAAACAATGGATTGATTCCCAAGGCCACAACAAATCCCTTCGGTCCAATCTCTAACAACTCAGCGCGTGTTTCTTTAAAGTCTGGTGCAAGGTCCTCAATATTACCGCGCGATTTGATCAACGCGATATCGCGCGCAATTTCTTTTCGGTCAAATTCGTTCATGTTTCTAAAGGACTCTACTTTTAGCTTTTTCAAAATCTACAACTATACTAGGTATACGACAACTACTGGAACGGCTATGAAAATACTATCTTTGGGGGATATTGATGTATCTGCAATACAATTTGCCGATGCATCGCATTTGATGCCCCTTTTTCTGCGTCTTCGAAAGCGAATATTCATAGATGTCATGAATTGGCCGTTGTTTGCAGATGATCAGCTAGAGTTCGAGCAGTACGATACATTTGACAGCACGTATTTGGTTGCGCATCGCGGAGACGAGGTTTTGGCCGGCGCTCGTCTGGTGAACACGCTTTCTCCGCCAGTGATCCACGGTGTTGAAAAGTATAGTTACATGATCAGAGACGCCTATTTGGGCAAGCTTGACGGTCTACCATCAGGGCTTTGTTTTGAAGAGCCGCCTTTGTCCAAGGATACGTGGGAATTCACAAGGTATGTGTCCATAGACAAGCGGGCAGGGCTTGCCGTTATGATGGCGTTGGATGATTTCCTGTCTGACCAGAATGCCAAGTATTGTCTCTTTCTGGGGCCAGACACATTCTTGCGATATGCGCGGAAACTCAGATATGATCCTGTGCCAATTGGGCCCGTTGTCGGAAACCAGGATGGTTCATTTTTGGCCTTTAAGATTGCTGTTCAATACCGCAAGCAAGCGCGCGCTAAGCTGTCTGATGCCTAACGAAGCCCGCCGATTTCTTGATTGGCAACGCGAGATGCGATGATCATGGCCATCACCCAGCCCGTGCTGACCGCGATTGCAATGCCCAACCAAACTCCCCAGACGTCCATGCCAAAGACGCTGATCAACAGCCAGACAAAGAAAGCAACGCCAAAGCCTTGACGATAGATAGATATCCACAATGTCCAAATAGGACGCTTTAATGCTTGCAAGAACGAATTGATCGAAAACAGCATCATGTAAATTAGGAACAAGAAGCTATCAATGCGAAGATAGCTTTGCCCGACTTCGATAACGGCAAGATCATCGGTGAACAATGACATGGCAAACGCCCCGCCGAACCAAAGGATTGGCGCCGCGCCGATGGTCATTACAAAACCGAGTTTCCAACAAAACCAAAGTGCCTCTCGAACGCGTTCATGTTGATCTGCGCCAAAGTTTTGCGCGGCGATAGGCAGCAACGCCCCAGTCATTCCAAGAACGGGCAACAGCAAAATCTGTTCGATCCGCAATGCGATACCGTATGCGGCGATGGCATGTCCGCCAAACCCTTTCAGGGCGTATTGCACGACAAACCCAGAGATGAACATAACCGTAATCGCCGTGGTTGTCGGGATCATTTGACTGAGTATTTCACGATAGGTTTGCGCGTTCGGTTTCAGTTCGTCTGCACCTGCGCCTTTGATGATCCGCAGGTTTAAGACAGCGCGCAAAACGAACAACATTACGCCAGTTTGCGAGACAACGGTGGCGAGAGCTATGCCGTTAAATCCAATGCCGGGTATAAAACCAGGAATGCCGTAAATGAACAAAGGGTTAAGAACAATATTTGCGACGAAAGCGACCATCAGCGCGCGCTGCATCGTCACGCTGTCACCATGTGCTTGCAAGATACCATTGGCGGTAAAGGCAACTAAGAAGCCCGGTAGCGCGGCGAGCAGCCAGTAAAAATATCCGTTCGCCGCATCTCGGTACGCGCCAGGCTCGGACACTACTGAGATCAAGTATGGCCCACCCATAAATCCGGCGAAGATTAAAATTACGGTGGCGACGGCTGCGAACGACAGTCCTTGCATCGCGGTCTTTCGTGCCAAATCATCGTTCTTCTTGCCACGTGCGTTGCCGACCAGCGCGCTCATCGCTGATCCAGTGCCGATACCGACGGCCATCATTATGAAAAAAGCTTGGAACCCAATTGCTAAACCAGCTTGGGCGTCGGTGGAAAGCTGACCCGCGAAATAAACGTCGACAACATTGTATAAAGTCGAAAATAGCATCCCCATCGCGGCGGGTATGGCCAGTGTCCGAAAATGGCCGGAAATAGGCCCTTCAGTCAGGTCTTGATCGCGCATGTAAAGTTGCTTTCAATTAGGTGGCTCGCAGTCATACTTGTCTGCAGTGTTTCGGTAACGAATAAATTGTTTCAACAGCAAGTGCTTTCTATCTTGTGTCAAATTCTGCGAACGTCAGTGCCATACTATTATGGCCTGCATGAAATGTGATGGATGTACGACATCCCTAGTTTCGCGGTTGTGACTATCCTATCGCGTCCAAACGGTAAACGTGGAACCTGATTATCTTTATGGTTTCACCACAATGTTACCCGTGTGTTTCTTGTCGATAAACATTTGTTGAGCTTTTTGCAGGTCTGCCAATGGAAATTCTGCGGCCAGAATTGGCTTGATTTCGCTCCGTTCTATATATCCGACAAGATCGGGAAAAATGTGAGTTGCGATAACGGTCGAACCTGTGAAAGTCAGGTCGCGCAAATAAAGTGTACGTAAATCCAGCGTTACGATAGGGCCAGCAATCGCACCAGAGCAGGTATATCGCCCGCCGCGATCTAAACTATCAATTAACGTTCCGAAATAGTCACCACCCACAATATCAGCGACCACGCTGACAGTTTTCGAGCCTGTCGCATCTTGCAAGGCTTGTTCCAAATCGTCTGGATTGCGACCGATGATTGCATCAGGGGACAAGCGCGCGACATTGTCGTGTTTGGATGCTGATGCCATTGCAATGACATAAGCACCGCGACGTTTCGCCAATTGTATTAGTGCTGAACCAACCCCGCCCGAGGCACCCGTGATCAATATGCGGTCACTTGCACCGACATTAGCACGGCTTAACATGCCTTCGGCGGTTGAATAGGAGCATGAAAAAGTCGCCAATTCAGCGTCGGTCATTGTACTGTCAATTGGATGAACATTTCGCGCGTCAACTTTGGTGTACTCAGCAAATCCGCCGTCGCATTCTGATCCGTAATATCCAGTACTGTTCTTGTTTTCTGGATCATTCCAATCACGCAACCAATTGTCAGTAATGACACGTTTGCCGATCAACGTGCTATCCGCATCTGCGCCGACTGCCACAACATGGCCGCAGACGTCCGCACCTTGAATGCGTGGAAAAACTACAGGAGAGCCGCCCCACGCAGGATCCTCTTTAGATACATCGCTATAGGCATCCCCTGTCGTGGCTTGATCAACGGCCTTTGAATACCAGCCAGACCGCGTGTTTACATCTGTGTTGTTCAGTCCGCAGGCGGCGACTTTTATCAAAACTTCGTTTGGTGAAATCTGCGGTGTGGGCCAATCAGTTTTGTATTCAAGCGCATCCATCCCGCCGTGACGCATTAAAACGAAGGCATTCATTCTATCAGGGATGTTGGTCATTTGTCGGTCCTTGGTGATAAGTTTATTGAATTGCAGTTAGCACCGTCGCTGCAAGATTTGCACCAAATTTCTTACTTGCGATGGCAAACTATGGTTTTGGATAGGCGAATACCAATATTTTGTCGTATGTTGCGGATAGGCAATTGACGCTGTTGAAGCAAACCAAAATATTGCGTTTAAAACCAAAGGATAGAATATGGCCGATACATTTGATGAAGACTTGTTTTTGAAGGGGCTAGAACAGCGCAAGGGCACATTAGGGGCAGAGTATGTGACAAATAACTTGGCCGCAGCAGATGATTTTACGCGCCCTTTTCAAGAAGCAATGACAGCATGGTGCTGGGGCTTTGGATGGGGTGACGATGTGATTGACGCAAAAACTCGATCGATGATGAACCTGTCCATGATCGGCGCGCTGGGGAAAATGCATGAATGGGAAATCCATTGTCGCGGTGCGATCACAAACGGGGTGAGCAAAGATGAAATTCGCGCGATTATACACGTCGTCGGAATTTATTGCGGCGTGCCGCAGGCGCTTGAATGTTTCCGGGTCGCCAAACGTGTGTTGGACGAAGAGGGCCTGTAAGTTGGTAAAACTTAGATGATCCGCAGGTCGTTGGACAGTAATTCTCCATCAGCATATTATCGACTGTATTCTTTTCCTGATCTGGCTAAGCTTTGGTTATCAAAGCCAACGGGTGCCCTGTGATTCTTAATTTCGGATCAATCAACATCGACAACGTCTACCGCGTCGCGCGGATGCCGCAAGCTGGCGAAACCATTGCGGCGCAGGACTATCAACAAGTTCTTGGTGGAAAAGGTATCAACCAAACCGTGGCTGCGCGGCGTGCAAACGGCGATGTATTTCATGTCGGACATGTTGGGCATGATGCATGGATATTGGATCAACTTTCGCTGGTTGGTGTAGATCAACGTCATATTACGCCCTTAGACGCGGCAACTGGCCATGCGATTATATTCGTCGATGATGCCGGCGAAAATGAAATCGTGATCCACGCGGGTGCGAATTCCAGCTTTACCAAATCAGAATGCGCGGCTGTGCTAGCTCAGTTCGCTGGTCAGACTGTGTGGGTGGTTTTGCAAAACGAAATTAACCTGTCAGTGGAAATTGCCCGGATGGCGTCACGGGCGGGTCACAAAGTTTGCTACAGTGCCGCACCGTTTGATGCAGATCACGCCCGCGCCATTTTGCCCTATGTTGATCTGTTGGCATTGAACGAGACAGAGATGGCAGAACTTCGTGGCTCCATTGACCAAGAAATCGCACAATTGGGGGTCGACATGGTTCTGGTGACTTTGGGTTCCAAGGGTGCCGAACTACATTTGGCAGATCGGACCTTACGTCAGTCCAGTTTCGCGGTGTCGCCTGTTGACACAACGGGTGCTGGTGATACGTTTTTAGGATCGTTTATCGCACGGTTTGATCAAGGTGATACCGCGGAGAATGCGTTGCAATATGCCGCCGCTGCCGCCGCCATTCAAGTAACCCGTATGGGGGCTGCCCCGGCTATTCCAGACCGATCTGAAGTGTTGAAATTTATGCAGGAAAATTTGTCATGACCCGTTCGAAAATAATCATTGATACGGATCCCGGCATCGATGATGCGATGGCGATATTTTATGCTGGGCTTTGCGACAAGTTGGATTTGATCGCCATGACGACGGTATTTGGCAATGTGACGGCAGAAATTGCGACACGCAATGCATTGGTGCTGGCCGAAACAATGAGGCAGGTTATTCCCGTGGCGCGCGGCGCAGCCACCCCGTTGGTGCAAACGCCAAATCATGTGTCCGATCATGTGCACGGGGTTGAAGGTTTTGGCGATATGCCAGCACAGACGCCCAAGGGTTCGGCGCTGGATGTGCCTGTTCCTGAATATCTGTGTCAGATGATCAACGATCATCCAGGTGAGATTATTTTATGCCCTGTTGGGCCCCTGACAAACATCGCGTTGGCGTTGCGTCTTGATCCAAGCATCGCAACAAAGGTTAAGGCGGTCGTGATCATGGGCGGCGGACTGCATTCAGGTGGGAATGTCAGCGATTACGCAGAGGCTAACATTTGGAATGACCCTCACGCAGCCGACGAAGTTTTCGCCGCGGACTGGGAAGTGGTGATGATTGGACTGGATGTTACGCAAAAAGTTGTGTGCCCCCATTCTGATTTCACAGCAATGCTAGGCGATGCACCAATCATTGGTGACTTCTTGGCTCAAGCTACTGATTTTTATATTAAATTCTATCAAGATGAAGTCGGTGTCGATGGCTGCCAAATGCACGATCCCACTGCGGTCATAGCGACAATCTATCCCGAATTGTTCAAATATGAACATCATCCGATTGAAGTTTGCACAGATGAGGATAGAATTGGTGAAACGCGAATAAGCAACGATAAGAGTCGGCGCTTGGCCAAAGTTGCGGTAGATGTGGATATCGCAGCTGTTAAAAAGATTTTCTTTGATACGATCAAAACTGGATTTTAGGAGGCACCATGGCAGAGTTTGAAATATTAGCGATTGGATTGGACGACCCTGATGCGCCAGCGCGTTTTGCAAAATCGCTTCGCGAAACGGGGTTTGCAATTCTAAAAGACCACACGATCAGCGCGGAAGAAATCGACCGCATGTATGGTGTGTGGACTGATTTTTTTGAAAGCGGCAAGGGGCCAGATTTTGCGGTGAAGCCTGGCGAGTCTAATGGATATTTCGGGTATAAATCTGAAAATGCCAAAGGTGCGGCGGCAAAGGATTTGAAAGAATTCTTTCATGCTTACGAAAACAAAGAGGTTCCAAAGTCGACAGAGACAGAGACGCGCGCGTTTCAATCCAAATTGATAGCTATGGGATCGACGCTACTGGATTGGTTGGATGACGAGTCGCCAGATGATCTGGAATTCTCTGAACCTTTGTCAAAGATGATTGAAGGCAGCGATATGAGCCTGCTGCGTATTATTCACTATCCGCCTTTGCCTGATAATGTCGAAGCAGACGAGGTGCGTGCGGCCGCGCACGAAGACATCAACCTGATTACATTGCTGGTAACGGGCACTGAACCGGGTCTGCAAGCGCAAGATGTGCATGGCACTTGGCATGATGTGCCGTGTTTGCCAGGTTATATCACAGTTAACTCTGGCGACATGTTGGCGATGGCCAGCAAAGGGCATTACCCCTCGACGCCGCACCGGGTTATCAACCCGCCGAAGCAAGAAAACAGATCACGCTATTCGATGCCATTGTTCGTGCATCCTCGCCCTGACGTCAGATTAGATAAAATGACAGCAGGCGAATTTTTGGACGAACGATTGAAGGAAATTGGATTGAAATAAACGGCAGGCGCTGTTGGCTGCTGTGAATAAATGTGCACACGCACACAACTTGGGAGAATAAGATGAGAAAACTGTATATGGTTTTTGCGGCGACAATCATGGCAATGGTTGCATCCGTGGCTTCGGCTGAAGATTTTAAACCTGCTGTCATTTATGACATGGGCGGCAAATTCGATAAATCGTTTAACGAAGGTGTTTATAACGGCATCAAACGTTTCACTGACGAGACTGGTATCGAGGTGATGGAATTCGAAGTTACCAACGAAGCACAGCGCGAACAAGCAATGGCGCGTATGGTTCAACGTGGTGCGACATTGGTACTGGGCGTTGGATTTGCACAAGCGGATGCGATTGACAAGGTTGCTGCGGCGAACCCTGACAAAATGTTCTCGATCATCGACGTGAACTGGTTGGATCGCCCGAACCTACGTCAGTATTCTTTTAAAGAAGAAGAAGGGTCTTACCTTGTTGGTATGGCGGCAGCAATGGCGTCTAAAACTGGCACAGTTGGTTTCATCGGTGGAATGGACATTCCGTTGATCCGTGCGTTTGCATGTGGATACGAGCAGGGTGCGAAAGCAGCCAATGCTGACATCAAGGTTTTGCAAAACATGACAGGTACTACACCTGCGGCGTGGAATGACCCTGCCAAAGGATCAGAACTGACACAAAGCCAAATCGACCGTGGTGCTGATGTTGTATATCAAGCGGCTGGCGGTACAGGCACTGGTGTTATCCAGACGGCTGTTGACCAAGGTAAATTGGCCATTGGTGTGGACAGCAATCAAAACCACTTGGCACCAGGATCAATCCTGACATCGATGCTAAAACGTGTTGATGTTGCTGCGTACAACACAATGAAAGACGGCATGACTGGCGCGTTCACCAATGGTGTTCAATCTCTGGGTCTGGCCGAAGACGGTGTTGGTTGGTCCTTGGACGAGCACAACAAAGATCTGATCACAGCGGACATGAAAGCAGCACTTGATGCAGCGTCTGCCAAAATCATCTCTGGCGAAATCGACGTACACGATTATCGTTCTGACAACACATGTAAAATGTAAGGTCATTTGACACTAATGTCTGACATGACACAAAAAACGAGCGGCGATAGCGCCGCTCGTTACGTACTTGAATTACAGAATATTAGTAAATCGTTTGGCTTGGTTCAGGCGAACAAAGATATTGATTTACAGATAAAGCCCGGCACAATTCACGGAATTATTGGTGAAAATGGTGCTGGAAAATCCACCCTTATGAATATCCTTTATGGTCTGCACCGTGCAGATACGGGTCAGATGATGATCGACGGGGCTGAGACCAAGGTCAAGTCCAGCGCAGATGCGTTATCATTGGGCATCGGCATGGTGCATCAACATTTCATGCTAATCCCTCGGTTTACGGTACTGGAAAATGTAATGCTTGGGTCCGAGGGTGGTGCGTTGTTAAACGCTGGGCGCGTGGCGACGGCGGCCAAGCTAGCGGAATTGGGAAAATCCTTTGACATGGAGGTTGATCCAGACGCCTTGGTCAGTGACCTGAATGTTGGAACCCGTCAACGGGTTGAGATTTTGAAGGCCCTAAAAAGTGGTGCCAAGATACTGATATTGGATGAACCAACGGGTGTTCTGACACCGCAAGAAGCGACACAGCTGTTTGAAATTCTTCACCGCCTGCGCGAAAGTGGTGTGACGATCTTGCTGATCACGCACAAGCTAGAAGAGATTATGGCGATCACTGACAATGTATCGATCATGCGGCGCGGTGAAATGGTTGGGCATCGCAAAACCAACGAGACAAATCCGCAAGAATTGGCCGAACTTATGGTAGGACGCAAAGTTCTGTTAAACGTTGAAAAGCCGACTGCAAAACCGACTGATGTAGCGCTGAGCGTGCGTAACCTTGGATGCATGTCCTCTGGCGGATACAAGATTTTAGACGATCTGAGCTTTGATGTGCGTGCGGGTGAAATTCTAGGCATCGCGGGGGTGTCTGGAAATGGGCAGACCCCTTTGATGGAAGTTCTGGCAGGCATGCGAGTACCCGACGAGGGTAGCTTTGATATTCTTGGCAAAACGATCACTCCGAAATCGGTGATCACCCCGCGTCACATGCGCGAGAACCAGATCGGGCACATTCCAGAGGATCGCCATAAACATGGATTGGTCTTGTCACTTGAAGCGTATGAGAACATGGTTCTTGGGTTCCACAATTCTGACATTACGGGTGAGAAGCGGTTGATGGACAAGCAGCATATGCTGGACCATTGTGCTGCAAAGATGGAACAATATGATATTCGCCCGCGCAATCCAAAACTGCTGGCCAGTAACTTTTCCGGTGGCAACCAGCAAAAGATCGTTGTGGCACGAGAGATGCACCAGAACCCGAAATTGCTGATTGTCGGTGAACCCACGCGGGGCGTTGATGTCGGTGCGATCGAATTTATCCATAAAGAACTGATTGCACTGCGCGATCAAGGCTGTGCGATCATTTTGGTCTCGGTCGAGTTGGACGAAATCATGGGGCTGTCTGATCGGATATTGGTGATGAATAAGGGGCAAGAAGTCGCCACCATTGATGGCGCAGAGGCAAGCGCGCAAAAACTGGGGCTGATGATGGCTGGTATTGCGGACGAGGCCGCGGCATGAGCGTCGTAAAGCCATTGCCGCGGTGGGCAGATCTGATTTTCCTGCCGCTGATCAACCTATGTGTGGCATTCTTCATCTGTGGAATTGTTGTCTGGATGATCGGGGAAAACCCGTTCACGGCCCTTGCTGTGATGATCAAAGGGGCGTTTGTTTACCCGGGTGGTCTTGGGTACACATTGTACTATACCACCAATTTCATCTTCACTGGTTTGGCCGTCGCCACCGCATTCCATGCAGGCCTGTTCAATATTGGCGGTGAAGGGCAGGCGTATGTCGGATCGTTGGGTATCTTGGCGGCAAGTTCGATGTTTGCACCGTTTATGCCCGCGCTCTTATTGGTTTTGCTTTGCATCGTTGGTTCTGCTTTGTTGGGTGCGCTTTGGGCGATGATCCCTGCTTATTTGCAGGCTAAACGTGGCAGTCACATCGTTATCACAACTATCATGTTTAACTTTTTGGCCTTCAGTCTGATGGGTTGGTTATTGGCTGGCCCACTGATTCAGCCCAATCAACAATCACCACAATCCAGCCCGTTGCCCGAAGGTGCGCATATGCCTAAGGCGCAAGCGGTGTTGGATTGGTTTGGAGTGGGTATCGCGGACTCGTTGTTGAACATGTCATTTATTTTGGCATTGGTGGCGCTGGCCGTGTTTTGGGTTTTGATTTGGAAAACCAGACTAGGGTTTGAAATTAGAACGGTCGGGAAGAACCAAGATGCGGCGCTATATGCGGGCATCAACGTGTCAAAAATTATCATCATCACGATGATGGTGTCAGGCGGTTTTGCAGGGCTGCTGGCCGTAAACGAAGTGATGGGCGCGCAGCACCGCGTGGTGTTGAATTACACCGCTGGATATGGGTTCACTGGCATTGCCGTCGCACTGATGGGGCGCAACCATCCCGTCGGAATATTCTTTGCCAGCCTGCTGTTCGGTGCTTTGTTCCAAGGTGGAACTGAACTGGATTTTGAATTCACGTCGATTA
This sequence comes from uncultured Amylibacter sp., assembly GCA_937944065.1. Lineage (GTDB taxonomy): Bacteria > Pseudomonadota > Alphaproteobacteria > Rhodobacterales > Rhodobacteraceae > Amylibacter. The sequence continues at coordinate 11,968 of CALDZS010000256.1, forward strand.
CGCGCGATATGGTGCTGTTGATCCAAGGTATGATCATTCTGTTCTCAGGCGCGTTAGCATATATGTTCAGTCCAACCTTATCGCGCATCTTGTCACGAGGTGGGTCATGATCGATTTCTTTTATCAGGCTCTGTGGACGCTCGACGCGACTTTACGTGTGGCAACGCCGCTGATTTTGTGTGCTATGGCGGGGATATTTTCTGAGCGGTCTGGCATCGTTGATATTTCGCTAGAGGGTAAATTACTGTCAGGTGCATTCGTGGCGGCTGCGGTCACGGCGCTGACTGGCTCTGCATGGGTGGGATTGTTCGCAGCGATGGGCGCGTCTGTTGCGATGTCATTGTTGCATGGGTTCGCCTGCATCACGCATCGCGGTGACCAAGTCGTAAGTGGCTTAGCAATTAACATCCTCGCATCTGGTTTGACCGTGATACTTGGTATCGCCCTGTTCAAACGCGGTGGGCAAACGCCGACACTCGCGGCTGACGAGCGGTTTCGTCCAATTGAACTTTGGCTGTCTGAGACGCTGAACGGGATACCTGTAATTGGTCCAATTTACAAAGAACTGATCAGCGGACATTCTTTACTGGTCTATGTGGCGCTTGCTTGTGTGCCATTGGCGGCGTTCATTTTATATCGTACACGCTTTGGTCTGCGCCTGCGCGCTGTGGGTGAAGTGCCGATTGCAGTCGACAGTGCGGGGGTTTCCGTCGCCTGGCTGCGATATCGCGCGCTTATCATTGGCGGGCTTTTCTGCGGTATCGCGGGGGCGTATTTGTCGATCTCGCACGGCGCGAATTTCGTACGAGAGATGTCTGCGGGTAAAGGTTATATTGCGTTGGCAGCGGTGATTTTTGGTAACTGGCGGCCTTGGCGCGCTTTTGGTGCGTGTTTGATGTTTGGCTTTTTGGACGCTATCACATCACGCATGCAAGGGGTCGACTTGCCTTTGATCGGTGAAATTCCAGGACAGTTGATGCTGGCGCTGCCCTATATCTTAACAATCCTGTTGCTGTCAGGCTTTATCGGGCGCCCAAGCCCACCATCGGCAATAGGCCAACCGTATCGTAAATAAATTTGCCCGAAAGGCTCACTTTGGCATTAGATAAACAGATCATCGAAACGCTATTGGACGCGGCGAAAAAGGCCATGGCACAGGCGCATGCACCATATTCAGATTTTGCGGTTGGTGCTGCGGTGATGTATGATGATGGTAGTATTGAGCTGGGCTGCAATGTTGAAAACGCGTCTTTTGGCGCTACGATGTGTGCCGAACGCACTGCAATCAATGCTGGTGTCGTGCGAGGTAAAACGAACCTAACGGCGATTTGTGTGACCAATATGACCGACACAATGATCACGCCGTGCGGCATCTGTCGACAAGTTATCTGGGAGTTTTCAAAAGACGCGCCTGTGATTTGTTCGAACAAAGATGGCGCATACAAAATCTTAACGATAGCAGAACTGCTGCCACACGCTTTCGACTTAGACTAACCAAAAACAAGGGCGCTGCGCCCGCAACCAAACTGGAGATACCTTATGTTAAAGAAAATCTTACCCGTAACCACGGCGCTTTTGATGACTGGCGGAATGGCCTATGCGGATTATTCGCTGACAGTTCTACACACAAACGATTTTCACGCGCGGTTTGAACCGATCAGCAAGTATGACAGCGGCTGTAGCGCTGAAGATAATACCGAAGGCAAGTGTTTCGGTGGCTCTGCCCGTCTGGTCGAGGCCGTCAAGGCAGCACGTTCGCGGACGAATAATTCAATCCTTGTGGATGGCGGTGATCAGTTCCAAGGCACGCTGTTTTATACATATTACAAAGGCAAAGTCGCCGCCGAGATGATGAACAAGCTGGGCTATGACGCGATGACTGTGGGCAACCATGAATTCGACGATGGGCCAGAAGTGCTGCGCGGCTTTATGGATGCGGTTGGCTTCCCGGTATTGATGTCCAACGCGGATGTATCAGCAGAACCCGCGTTGGCGGGCAAATTGGCCAAGTCAACCGTGATAGAGCGTGGTGGCGAAAAGCTGGGTCTGATCGGATTGACCCCAGAAGACACAGATGAATTGGCCTCACCTGGTGACAATGTCACCTTTAGTGATCCAGTTGCGGCGGTGCAGGGCGAGGTTGATCAGCTAACGGCGCAAGGCGTGAACAAGATCATCGTTCTCTCACACTCCGGATATGCTGTGGATCAAAAGGTTGCAGCAGAGACGACAGGTGTTGATATCATCGTCGGCGGTCATTCGAACACGTTGTTGTCAAACTCTAACGAGCGTGCGGTCGGGCCATACCCTACCATGGTTGGTGAAACCGCAATTGTGCAAGCCTATGCTTACGGTAAATTCTTGGGCGAATTGAACGTCACGTTTGACGATGCTGGCGCGATTAAATCAGCAATCGGAGAGCCGTTGGTCATGGATGCAAGCGTGACCGAGGACGCCGCGACCAAGGCGCGTATTGCCGAGTTGGCAGTGCCGTTGCAAGAAATTCGGGACAAGGTCGTGGCCAGTTCTTCTACCGCAATCATGGGTGAACGCGATATGTGTCGTGTGCAAGAATGCGAGATGGGTAATCTGATTGCCGACGCCATGCTTGCGCGCGTTAAAAGCCAAGGTGTGCAGATTGCCATCCAAAATTCTGGAGGTATTCGCGCCAGCATAGATGCGGGTGACGTGACAATGGGCGAAGTGCTAACCGTTCTGCCATTCCAAAACACGCTGTCCACATTCGAGGTGACAGGTCAAACTATGATCGACGCGCTAGAGAACGGCGTGAGCCAAGTGGAAGAGGTTAAAGGCCGTTTCCCACAAGTGGCCGGGATGAAATTTGTATGGAATCCCTCTATTGCTCCGGGTGAAGGTCGCATTGTCGAGGTCTTGGTTGAAGGTGCCGATGGCTATTCACCTATCGATCCTGCCGCGACCTACAGCGTTGTTTCCAACAATTATGTACGCGGTGGTGGGGACGGATATAAAATGTTCCGCTCGGCTGCTAACGCCTATGATTTTGGTCCCGACCTTGCGGATGTCGTGGCCGAGTATTTGGCGGAAAAGTCGGGCACGTATGCGCAGTATAAAGATGGGCGCCTTGCCAAAAAATAACGATGTTTGCGCTTGGACGCGTAACCATGTAGTTAGGCTTACCACTTGCTTTGGCATTCACCCGTGCCAAAGCATTTTTGTACCCAAATCTTAAAGCAGGATAAAAATGAATAAAAAGAAGCTGTCGATTCAAACACCCCCAATTCCGCAACCTGTCTATTGCGAAACCAGCAAAGCCGCGCTGGCTCATATCAGTAAGCTGTATTTCGAGGGGATAAATTTTCTGGCTGAAAAGCTGGCATCGGTGGATGCAGATCAGGAACCGACAGAACGTTTTCGCGCTTTTTATCCAGAGATACGGGTTAAAACCACCAGCTATTCCAAGGTGGATAGCCGTTTGTCATACGGGTATGTTAACCGGCCTGGGGTTTATGCGACCACAATTACCCGCCCGGATCTTTTCCATAATTACCTGACCGAACAGTTGGACCTGCTAATCGAAAATCACGGTATTGCGGTCAGTGTTGGCCTGTCTGAAACGCCAATTCCAATTCACTTTGCGCTTCAGGGGGTGGAAGGGGCATCGATAAATCTGCCGATGGAATTTCCATTGCGCGACGTGTTCGATGTTCCTGATTTAAACACGACCAACGATCATATCGTGAATGGGGTCAGGCCGAATAGTGACGAGGATTGCTTTCCTTTGGCTCCGTTCACTGCGCAACGAATTGATTATTCGTTGGCGCGCTTGTCCCATTATACTGCGACAGATGTGGAACATTTTCAGAACCATGTGCTATTCACCAACTATCAGTTCTACGTCGGTGAGTTCGAGGCGTATGCCCGCGAAATGCTGGCCGACAAAAACAGCGGTTACACTAGCTTTGTCGCGACTGGAAATCAAGAAATTACTGATCAAGATGGCAGTTTAACTGTTCCCGATAAATTGCCGCAAATGCCGACATATCATTTGAAACGAGGCGACCGTGGCGGGATCACATTGGTCAATATCGGGGTAGGGCCTTCGAATGCGAAAACAGCCACCGATCATATTGCGGTCTTGCGACCGCATGCTTGGCTGATGGTTGGGCATTGTGCGGGCCTGCGGAATTCTCAAAATCTGGGGGACTATGTTTTGGCACACGCCTATGTGCGCGAAGACAATGTTTTGGACAGCGATCTGCCCAATTGGATACCCATTCCACCGCTGGCAGAGGTGCAAATAGCACTTGAAACAGCGGTGGATGATATCACGGCACTTAAAGGGTACGAGCTGAAAAGCATTCTTCGCACAGGCACCGTGGCGAGTGTTGATAATCGCAATTGGGAATTGCGTGAAACCAGTGGTCCGATTATGCGCCTGAGCCAATCGCGTGCAATTGCGTTGGACATGGAAAGTGCGGCGATTGCGGCCAATGGGTTCCGTTTCCGCGTACCTTATGGAACCTTACTATGTGTCTCTGACAAACCCCTGCATGGAGAGCTGAAATTACCGGGTATGGCCAGCGATTTCTATACCACGCAGGTTGCCCGCCATCTGAAAATCGGCATTCGCACGATGGAGATTTTGCGTGAAATGCCGCCCGAACGTCTGCATTCGCGGAAACTGCGCAGCTTTGAAGAAACTGCATTTAGATAGGTTTAAGGCCGCATTGTCCGTTTGGCTGGCTTAGTAATCGTCACCAGCATATCGATTTGGCAATGCTTCGGCCGCTTGGTTCCCGATGAATTTGGCCCAGACACCGCCAGGGCGCCAAATTCCATCCATCAGAGCGTGGGCTTCTTTCGCTGAACCACCACCGCCGCTTTGCGCGTATCTGTAGAAGAATGCCGAGACGCGCGCATTGTAAATGCAATGTACGTGTATCGTCTGACCATGCAGGGATTCAAGCATGTCACAAAAATCGGAAAAATCTTGATCAGTTGGATTTTCAAAATCGACGGGTATGTAGACATATGTCATACCAAGGCTGGCCACAGTTGCGGCCTCGTCGTCAAGCGCGCCGTCGTTTGTATGTGGTCCTAGATTGATAATATGAGTGACGCCCAATTCCTTAACGTCTGCCAGCTGCGCCTCGGTTGGTTGCCCAGACAGGCTAATATTCTCGCTTACGCGCCGCCAATTCAAGATTTCAGGAATGTCACGCATGGCGGCCTCTTTTCTTTCGGTTAAATAGAATTATAGCTTAAATTTTGTCGATTTGTATCAAGATATCTAGCGCATTGGGTTGCGATATCGAGGATTTAGTTTCGGAAAACCCAAAGCCGCTATTCATATCGCTTTAGGAATAGTTTTCCATTGGCGTGACGCTAAAGGTTTCGTATTCTATTTTTAAGTACTCCTTTAGGAAAGAATTTTACGTGGCCCAGCCCCCTGTCCTTGATACCTCTCCAGAAATTTCTGATGAAATCCGCCAAACCACTTGTTACATGTGTGCCTGTCGCTGCGGGATCAACGTTCATATGAAAGACGGCAAAGTTGCTTATATCGAAGGTAACAAAGACCACCCAGTGAACAAGGGCGTTTTGTGCGCCAAAGGGTCTGCTGGTATCATGCAGGTTAACGCACCATCGCGTCTGAAATCACCGTTGAAACGTGTAGGTGAACGTGGATCAGGAGAGTTCGAAGAAATTTCGTGGGAAGAGGCGCTGACAACCGTATCAGATCGTTTGACGAAAGTTCGTGCCGACAATCCAGACAAGCTGGCGTTTTTCACGGGTCGTGATCAGTCGCAATCGTTTACATCTATGTTCGCCCAATCATACGGTACACCGAACTATGCCGCGCACGGTGGGTTCTGTTCTGTGAACATGGCGGCCGCTGGCATTTACACAATGGGCGGCGCGTTTTGGGAATTTGGTCAACCGGACTGGGATCATACCAAAATGTTTATGATCTTTGGCGTGGCAGAAGACCACGACAGTAACCCGATCAAAATTGGTCTAGGTAAGTTGAAAAAACGCGGCGCCAAGATAGTTGGCGTCAACCCAATCCGGTCTGGCTATAACGCGATTGCGGATGAATGGGTTGGGATCACCCCGGGTACCGACGGTTTGTTTATCACAGCGATGATCCATGAGCTGATGAAAGCTGGAAAAATCGATCTGCATTATCTGGCGCAATATACCAACGCGCCCGTGTTGTTGGACAGTGATCCGAAATCAGACAGCTATGGCCTGTTTTTACGTGACAAAGATGGCAAACCCTTGGTGATCGACCGTAAGACAGGCAAAAAAGTCGCCTTCGACAAGAAAGGCGTGCGTCCTGATCTGAACGGATCTATTCGCGTCGCAGGCATCACGCATACGACAGTGTTCCACAAAATCGCACAGACATATATGGACCCAAAGCACGCGCCAGAAAACATTGCTGAAAAATGTGGCCTGAGC
>CALDZS010000257.1 GCA_937944065.1 uncultured Amylibacter sp.
AGGAGTTTAATCCCGGTGCGACATTTACGTGGAATGATCGTGCATTTGGACTGAACTATACAGCCGGCGCTTTTCGAAATTCCTTTGGGAACCTTGCACCGGTCGTGGCGATCTCAAAGCTTTGGTCGGCAAATTACGGTCTAGAACTGGGTGTGTTTGGCGGCCTGTCTTACTATGGCGACGATGCAGATTTTATTTCCGTTGGGTCAACACGTACTGGCGTTATCCCAATCTTAGGATTGCAGGCGAATTACGAACACGCGTATGTTCAATTGCTGCCAACGGATGACGATCAGCCAGGGTTTGGGTTCTTGCTGGTGACGGGTTGGGTGTTCCCGCTGAACAAGCAATAGCGCTTACAGCATCAATGTTATGGCCTTACCAATCAAATAGATTGATATAATAAGTAGCAATATTTGAATGATCAGGAAAAACTGTTTTTCTGGCATCCAAATTGACAGACGTCTGCCAAAAACCACGCCTGCTATGGCGACGCCCGACATAATCAGCAGAACACCCCAATTAATTGGCGCCATCAAGCCCACTGACAGATAGGCGGGAAGTTTGGAAAAGTTTATTGCGGCAAAGACCAAAGTGGTGGTGCCAGCAAACTGCAGCTTTGGCAATTTCTGAGGCAAAACAAAGCTTTGATAGGGTGGCCCGCCCGTATGCGAGATAAAGCTGGTGATACCTGTGATCATTCCCCAGAAAATTCCTTTTACGGGCTGGAATGGCACTGCTTTGTCTATCCCGCGCAAGTGGCGATGCCACGCTTGTGCGCAATAAAACAACCCGATCAAACCTGTCAAAGCGATGGCAATAGTGGCCGAGATGTAGGGGGCAAGAATGGTGGCGATCAAGACGCCAAATATTCCTGCGGGGATTAACAGCAGCACGTTTTTTGTCGAAAAATCACGGCGATATAACCAGACACCGACGCAATCACTGATCATAAATATTGGTAATAGCCAACCAGCCGCCACCAACGGGTTCATCCAAATCGACAAAATGGGCACCGCCAATGCCCCAGCCGTCGACAGCCCGCCTTTCGACAAACCGACGATAAAGGATGCAAGCAATAACAGGGCGATGTGATCCATAGTCCATGCTTAGACGAAAACCTTGCTGCGCGAACCCAGAAACTGCGGGTTGCACCAAATAGCAGGTGATAGCTGTCCAATCAGGTACAATTGATCCAATGTTTGCGAACAGCCTCGACTGGACATTTATAACCAACTAAAATACTAAGAAATAAATTTGAACAAAAGAAAGCCGCACGTATATGTCAAAGCCGCAACGCCCTACGCCCAGAGTGCTGACTGTGAAAAATGCATATCATCTGACCCCAAACATGATCCGAGTGACGTTTCAGGGGGAAGAGCTCGCTAATATTTACGAGGGTTGTGCGGGTGCGAACTGTAAAATTTTTCTACCAGCGGTGGGGCAAAGCCGCGAAGATTTTGCGCAAGAGTTGGCAACAGGTCGCCCGACAGTACGAACCTATACGGTGCGGGCATATCGCGCAGACGTCATGGAGATGGACATTGATTTCGTGGATCACGGTGATAATGGCCCTGCCAGCCGCTGGGCCTGCAGCGCCAAGACTGGCGATTTCATGGGTTTTCGCGGACCAAGCGAGGTGAAGATCAAAGATTTCTACGCCGACTGGTATCTGGTGGCCGCCGATATGTCTGCTTTGCCCGTCGCAAGTGCGGCGTTAGAGGCAATGCCGCGAGATGCTAAAGGCGTGGCCATATTCGAGGTAACATGTGCAGAGGATAAGCAATCGATTGATGCCCCTGCGGGCGTTGAAATCCAGTGGCTGGTGCATGCAGACCCTCATCAGGCATCGACTGCGCAAGAGGATTTTATTCGCGCAATGGATTGGCCGACAGGTGTTTGCCAGACTTGCATTGCTGGCGAAAGCGGTGTGATCAAATCCTTGCGCGGGTTTCTGGCAAAAGAAGTGAAGTTGCCACGCGAAGATGTGTACATCAGCGGATATTGGAAAATTGGATTGATAGAGGACGAGCATCAAAAGATGAAGCGCGCAGAGGCAGCCGCGTAGAACTTTGTGCTGTCTAATCCTCAAAAAATTCGAAAGAGCGCGCTAGATGCGCGTTCTTTCGACTTACTTATACAGATAGATTACTCTGAAATCGCCTTGTTGGTTAGGGTGTCGAGGGCGCCTGTCATCATTTGAAACACCTTCAGCTCTGGGTCTGCACCATGGGTCTTTGCAACGGACTTTGGCGCATAATAGGTCAGGGCGACGCTGCCATCTTCGGCCTGATACGCCAAAACGCGCAAAGGCAGATCCAGCCCTATCGTTTGCGATGCCGACATGGCGGGTGTTCCAAGTTTTGGATTTCCGAACATCAACATTTGCGTGGGTCGCAACTCGGCGTCAACGCTTGCTGCACCCGCAGCATGATCAACACGGGCAAATACTTTGGCGCCTGCACCCTCAACGGCGGCTGCCAAGCGGTCGATTGTTTCAGATACGGTATGCGGTGATGATTTGGTTATCATTGTGTCTGCCATGGTGGTTCCTGTCAGGGTGAAAATGGCCACTGTAGATGCGATTAAAATACGTTTCATACTATGTCCTTTTGGATTGGTTGCGCGGGTCACACTAAAACGCGCCACGCCACAATAGAAATCAAACAATCGTTAGAACGCCAAAACCAGCGAACGATCGCGCGGTTCTCTTTTCGCCTTGGATGATGGTTAAAACTTATTTACACTCTGCCGAAGAACCACACTGGAACGACCAATGCGCGGAATGCCACTTGCTACATCTGGATTGCGCATCGGCCTATTGGGTGGATCGTTTGATCCACCACATGCTGGACATTTGCACATCTCGAAATGGGCGCTCAAGGAATTTGGGTTGGATCAGGTTTGGTGGTTGGTCAGTCCTGGAAACCCGTTAAAGGCCGAAGGGCCAGCAGACTTTGATCGGCGTATGGCAGCGTGCCATGAGCTGGTGGATCATCCGCGCATAAAGGTGACGGATATTGAACGGCGCTTGGGTACGCGGTACACGGCACAAACTTTGCAAAAAATTCTGGCACGTTATTCTGATCAGCGGTTTGTTTGGTTGATGGGTGCTGATAATCTGGCCACGTTCCATCGATGGGATCGTTGGGATGACATCATGCATATGCTACCAATCGGTGTATTGGGCAGACCGGGTGATCAATTGGCCGCGGGATGCTCATTAGCGGCGCGCAGATTCAGGCGCGCGCGCTTGACAGCGCGCAGGTCCACCGCATTACCATTTCGCGAAGCACCATGCTGGACCTTGCTAACGGGTCCGATGGTTAAAATGTCATCCACACAAATCCGCGCATCTGGCGCGTGGAAACGTTAGGCTCTTGAACAAGATCACAGCGATCTTTACCTTATACACATGAAAAAAAGCCAACAATATCCCAAGATGACACGTCGCAGATTGCTGGCAGGTTTTACCACTATGCTGGCGTATCCAGCCGTGGCGCAAACCTCTGTCATGCAATCAATGCCTTTGCGCAGTTTGATCGGAACTTACGGCGTGACGGGTGCGCATTCGATCATTGTGATGGACGCGATGTCGGGCAAAATTTTGGAAGGGTCGAACGCTGACAAATCGCTGCCACCCGCCAGCGTCGCAAAAATCGCCACCACACTTTACGGGTTGTACGGGATGGGCAGCGGTCATCAATTTCAAACCCGTCTGGTGGGCACAGGCAAGGTGGTGAATGGCGTATTGCAGGGTGATTTGACGCTTGTCGGCGGCTCTGACCCGACTTTTGACACCGATCGATTGGCGCAACTAGCTGCTGGATTGCAGGCACGCGGCATCACTTCTGTCGCGGGTAAGTTCCAAGTTTATTCTGGTGATCTGCCGTATCAGCGCATGATCGACCCTGATCAACCTGATCACGTTGGATATAACGCCACCGTGTCTGGCATGAACCTGAATTTCAATCGTGTCTTTTTTCGTTGGAAAAAGGTAGGCGCAGGCTACGAAACAAGCCTGTCAGCGAAGGGTAGAAAGAATAACCCAGAAGTGGGCGGGATTAAGATCACACCTGTTAAGCGGGCTTTGCCCGTTTATAAATACCAATCAGAGAACGGTGCGGATCGTTGGACGGTTGCAGCAGATAAACTGGGGCGCGGTGGCAGCCGTTGGTTGCCGGTTCGCGCACCTGCGAATTACACGGGCGAAGTGTTGCGCGTATTGGCGCGTGAAAAAGGCATTCAACTGCCACCAGTGCGCACAGCAATGGCCAGCCCCAAAGGTGTGGTTCTGGCGCGTGATCGCAGTATTGAATTAGGCAAGATTACCTCGGCTATGTTGAAATATTCCAACAACCTGACTGCAGAGGTCGTCGGCCTGACAGTTAGTAAAAAGCGGGGTGTAAAGACGCGAAACCTGCGCGGCTCTGCCGGTGCAATGAGCAGTTGGGTTAACAAAAGATATCGTATTAAGGGTGCATCGTTTAAAGATCATTCGGGCCTGTCGGACACCTCACGAGTTTCAGCGCGCGATATGGCATTGATCGTTGCGCGCGAGGGTTGGGATGGCGCATTGCGACTAAAGCTGAAAAGCGTGAATTTACGTAATTCGGATTGGAAGAAAGCACCGATTTCAGGTGCAAAGATAGTGGCAAAGACTGGTACGTTGAACTTTGCTTCTGGCCTGTCTGGTTATATCGAATGCCCGAACGGGCGACGATTGGCGTTTGCAGTGTTCACCGCCGATTTGCGGCGACGCGCAGCCATCCCAAAAGACCAAATGGATCGCGCAGAAGGTGCATCAGCATGGGCGCGGAAATCACGGATATTTCAACATCAACTGATCCGTCGTTGGGTTAATGTCTATGGGGCGTCGAGTTAGTATCTGCACTGGCTTGCACAACGGGCCAGATTGGAACAACACTTGCTTAATCCTAACGAGGCGAACGACCGTTTTTGCGGCTAGACTAGTGTCATTTTGTGTCAATCTCGAAGCTGTTGAAGCCGCACTTTTTGCTTTTCTTCCACGTCAAAATTCTCTTCCGACAGCCATTTAACGAATGCCGACCGACATCTGGGCCATTCGTGGCGTAGGATCGAAAACCAAGCAACGTCACGTTGCCATCCGTCTACCAGAGCAGCATTTCGCCAAGTCCCTTCATGTTGAAACCCCAAATTGATGGCGGCCCGAAAAGACTTTTCATTCTGTGCCTGACACCGCCAAACAAGGCGTTCATAATTGTACGTGTCCATACCCAAGCACATCAATAAGAATATGGCCTCTCGCGCCTCACGGGTGCCTTGCAAAGATGGAGCAAACCAAATGCTGCCAATTTCAAACGCACCATCATCTTGATATACGTCGCAAATCGAAAGCCAACCATGTGCCTTGCCCGTTTGGTCAAGCACGGCCCAAAAAGGTTGCTTATCTCTCGACGATAAATCCAGCAGAAGGTCGGTCAAAGCAGCGTTCGTTTTGAACGGGCCATAGCGAAGATAGGCAAAGCTGTCTGGCGCTGATTTCACCGCCGCCCACAAGTCGGCATGATGATCCAGAGATAAAGGTTCAAGGCGGACATACTGACCGTGCAGCACGTCCTTCGCAGGAAACTGCCAGTGTGCCTTTGTCATCTTGGTTCCCATCATAGCTTGTTGAACCTTTGCCCTGTTACCTGATTTTTACGGTAGTTAGGCCTAACACTTCGTAATCGCAAGGTTAGCAATGTTCCCGTTACCGGCCACAGACACAGTCGGCGATGGTTGTTCAGGCCAGATTAAGCAGGCTCGAAGTTAAAGTTAAGTTATTGGAGAGGCTGTGTTTACCAGTACCCTTTCGGAACCGACTGACGAATGCGGTTTTCGATTTCGCGGATATCCCAACCCGTCATCTCGTTTAATTGCAACGCTTCGCGGTGGCTGCGCTTGTTGGCATTTTTGTTGCCTTCCATCGCACTGGGAGAGGTCGCCATTTTCATCATAAGCACTGGTTGGCACGATTATCGCGAAATTTCTGGGCGCACCTGTGTAATCCGAAGACATGGTAATCACGGATCGGTTGCCTTCGCGTACGTCTACAACTTTGGACGCTTCATTAAATAACTGGCCATCTGCCTTGGCAATATAAAAGCCGCAAAAGGCGCTGGCAGTCTGGGTGAACACTGCGAGGGCAAATAGGGTTTTGACAAGAAAAGACAAGACAACTCCTTTAAAATGTAAAGGAAAGACAAGCAGGGCTGCGGTTTCGCGCAACTATTGGATGATGTCAGTCGGTCACAGCTTCATATGACGCGCACGTGCGCCCCATTCAATGGCGGCTGTCCGCAAACGGTCAATATCCAGAACATACCGTGTTTCTTGCAGGAACCGTAATTCTTCGTCACGCAAACGCCCATCGGCGGCAGAGATGTCGCAGCACAGCGCATAGGCGGTTTCATACAGTTTTTCTGGCAATGCGGTTTTCACCATTCCAAACAGCGCGTC
>CALDZS010000258.1 GCA_937944065.1 uncultured Amylibacter sp.
CGCTGCAGCTCTAAAAAACCACGATTAAACCATGCCGACAGCACGTCCTTGAACGCGGTATCCAAAGGGGTGAGAGGGGGATTTTTTGTCAAAACCTTTAACAGGTCTGCGCGCATGCGCACCAATTGCAAAGTGGCTGATGGGCGTTGGTTTAAACGTGAAATCAGGGGTGCAAATGTCGGTTTTGTGCTGACAGAAATCTGCTGCAGCAGCTCATCAGTAGGGTCAGTCGCATAGGTGTTCACGAGGGATTTAATATGGTCTTTGTCCCAGCCAAACGCATCAACAATTCCTAAAAAGAAATCTGTCTTTTGCTCAGCCGTGAAAGTCTCGTACGTTTCTAAAATTGTGTGTGCGAGCGCAAGGCCAGATGCGTTGCCTTTGGTTGACATCAACTGTTTGCACAGATCAACCAATGCATCACCGTCCATTTTGCCAGTACCTGTGGACAGGCGTAGGAAAGACATGCCGCGGATTGCGACAGAGCCAAGGAAATCATTCACGGGGGCAATTCTGCTCATCTGCTCTTGGCCTTATAATGGGTTAGTGTTCGGACTAACCGTATTTTGGCGCTGATAGAATGACAATAGGATGCAGCGTGAAAGTGCCGTCTAACCACGCGTTAAATTGTCCCGATTGCTGTCGGCAGTTTTAAAAATTCGGATACGGAAAGTAGGATAATGATCAAGTGTCGGCGCTACGCAAGTACGCTTATTGAACCTGATTTTTTGCAATTATTTCTTTGATCACACCGTCCCAAACTTCGGTCGGTTGCGCGCCTCCCACAGCATACTCATTGGCCACGATAAATGACGGCACGCCAGTTACTCCACGTTTGCGAGCGTGACGATCTTTGGCCCGCATTTCTTTGAGATCAGCGTCAGTGTCCAATAACTTTCTAATAGCCTCGCCGTCCATGCCAGCCGCTGTCGCAATGCGGGTCAACACGGATGCATCCGAGATATCACGACCCTCTCTGAAATATGCTTTGAACAAGCGATCCACGACGGCATTCTGTTTACCTTCGATGCCCGCCCAGAAAATCAACCGATGCGCATCGATCGTGTTTGGTGTCCTTTTGATCCCAGCCAAATTTAAATCCAGCCCCGCTTCACGTGCTGTCTCGTCGATTTGACTGTAAACTTTGATCGCACCGTCTTGGCCGCCAAACTTGGTTTCCAGATATTCGCGGCGGTCCATGCCTTCGGCTGGCATGTCAGGGTTCAATTGAAACGGATGCCATTCGATGATGATATCATGATCTGGGTTCGCTTCTAGCGCGCGATCAAGGCGGGTTTTACCGATATAGCACCACGGGCAAATTGGGTCGGAAATAATGTCAATTTTTGTCATAGGATTTATCTGAATTAAAACTGCGCGAGTTGCAACATGTTTACGAATTGGGATAAAGGATCAGTATGACAGAGAAATCGACCAGCGTTATAAAAATAGCACGTGCAGAGCAGGCGGGTGCCGAGGCGGTACCGCTTAACCTTGGGGCGCGTGTTCGTGAATTGCGCAAAGCCAAGAATTGGACGCTTGAGCAGGCTGCGCAAAAAGCTGGCTTGGCACGATCGACATTGTCCAAGATCGAAAATCAGCAAATGTCCCCGACCTTTGATGCCGTCAAAAAATTGGCGGAGGGTCTAGATATCTCGGTACCGCAATTATTCACGGCCCCAAAAAGTGAAGCAGCCATGGCGCGTCGTGCGATTACCAAAGACGGCGAGGGCAGGCCGCATCTGACCAAGACTTATGAGCACGAGCTGCTGGCCGCAGATATTACCCAAAAAACAATGCTACCATACCGTGCCCGTGTTCGCGCCCGCGATATATCAGAATTTGATGGCTGGGTGCGCCATGATGGAGAAGAGTTTTTGTACGTCCTATCAGGTGTGCTGCAATTCTATACGGAACAGTACGAACCGGTCGAGTTGCGACGTGGCGATAGCGCCTATTACGATGCCGCCATGGGGCACAATTTGGTCTCGACCAGTCAAGAAGATGCAGTTGTGCTGTGGGTAACTAGCCTGTCTTAGGGAAAACCTGTTTTGCTAGCAACAACGCCAAAGCTGCACCAATACACTGTGCCAAGACAAACAATGGTGCGTTGGCGGGGTTTATGCCCGCGAATGTATCTGACATGGTTCGTGCAATAGTTACCGCTGGGTTTGCAAAACTGGTCGAGGCCGTAAACCAATAGGCCGCAGTTATGTAAAAGCCCACCAAAGCCGCGACTGCGTCAGGTCTGTGCTTTACCCCGCCAAAGATTACCAAAAGCAAGCCAAAGGTCGCAACCACCTCGGAAAAGCCTTGTGCAGGGCCAGAGCGTAATTTTGTTGAAGCTTGTAGAATGGACAGATCAAACATGGCGTGCGCGATCCATACGCCAAGCACGGCACCAATGATCTGCACGCTGATGTAGATGGCGGCCGGCTTGGTTCCGATATCACCACGCCACCAAAACGCCCCCGTGACGGCAGGGTTGAAATGCGCGCCTGAAACTGGGCCAAAAATAGTTATCAATACATAAAGGATGGCACCCGTGGGGATGGTGTTCCCCAACAACGCAATGGCGGTGTTTCCGTTTGCCAACGTCTCGCCCATTATGCCTGAGCCGATAACGGTAGCGAGTAAAAAGCAAGTGCCAGTAAATTCTGCAATATATTTGTTCATGACGCAGGCTTTAGCCAAAAAAAAACGCCCTCGCAAGGAGGGCGTCAAGTATTGAGGCAGGTTTCATACAGGCAAGAAACCTATCGAGCAGTACAGACTTTGTACGCCAATCGCCGCCGTCAAGCCAAGGAAAAAATTGTGTTTTTCTGGATATCGCATAGGTTGGAGGCTGGAATCGATAGATTCAACCACTTGATGTTGCGCAGATGACACGAAAGGCACGAGCAGTATGAAAATAGCTATAAACACGGGGCTTGCCCTTCTTTTAGGGGCTCAAATGACCCTTGCTGAACCTATGCACGGTATATCTATGTACGGCGAACCAGACTTGCCCCCAGATTATGTGTCGCTACCCTATGTGAACCCCGATGCGCCCAAGGGTGGAACCATTGTTTTTGGTGATAAAGGGGGATTCGATTCGCTGAACCCTTACATTCTGAAGGGTCGTGCACCTTGGGGCGTTCGTGCGCATGTTGTAGAAAGCCTGATGGGGCGTTCATATGATGAACCTTTCGCGCTGTACGGCGTGTTGGCTGAAACGATTGAAACGGGACCTAACCGTGAATGGGTAGAGTTTACCCTGCGTAAAGAGGCGAAGTTTTCTGACGGTTCACCTGTAACGGTTGAAGATGTATTGTGGTCGTTTGAAACCATGGGCACCAAAGGCCATCCGCGGTATCAACGGTCTTGGGCGAAGGTTGAAAAAGCCGAACAGACAGGCCCGCAATCAGTCCGGTTCACCTTCAATGTTGAAGATTTTGAAGCAGCATTGATCATGGGTTTGCGACCAATCGTCAGAAAGGCGGACTGGGATGGCCGCGCGTTCGAAGAAAGTTCGCTGGATGTCCTCACAGGCTCTGGCCCGTATGTTATTGATGAGTTTGAGCCGAACCGTTTTATCAGTTTCAAGCGCAATCCAGATTATTGGGGCAACGATCTAGCGTTCAATAAAGGACGTCATAACGCAGATGTTTTGCGGTATGAGTTTTTCACAGACAATGATGTGCTGTTCGAAGCGTTTAAATCTGGCACGACGTCTTGGACGCGCGAAGGCAACGCGGGCAAGTGGGAAACACGCTACAACTTTCCGGCTGTGACCAGCGGCGATGTTGTGAAATCAGAGATTGGCCACAAACGCCCATCTGGTAGCAAAGGGTTCGTGTTTAATACGCGCAAAGAAAAATTTTCTGACTGGCGCGTACGCGATGCTTTGATCGCTGCGTTTAACTTTGAGTTTATCAACACGGCCACAAACGGTGGCACCGAACCGCGTGCAACCTCTTACTTCTCGAATTCTGTGCTTGGGCATGACGAGGGGCCCGCGACAGGTGCTGTGCTGGCTTTACTAGAACCATTCAAAGACACACTGGTTCCGGGTACCATCGAGGGTTACAGTTTGCCAGTGACTGACGGAGGCGAGCGAAACCGCAAGAATTTACGCCACGCGAAGAATCAACTAGAGGCGGCCGGGTGGACAGTCAAAGACGGCACATTGGTCAATGCTGCAGGTGAGCCATTCGAATTTGATGTCTTGCTGAAAAATGGCGGTACTATTGGTGGCATTCAAACCGAAGGTATTGTGACCATCTACATTGACGCGTTGAAACGCTTGGGCATCAAGGCCAATATCAAATCTGTTGATGATGCGCAGTACAAAGAGCGCCGCAACGCCTATGATTTTGATATGATATACAACTTTTACTACCTGTCCTTGTCACCTGGGAATGAACAGAAATTCTATTGGGGATCAAAGGGAGTGACCGAGCCTGGTACGCGTAACTACATGGGTATGAACAGTCCTGCGGCAGAGGCAATGATCGACAAGATGCTGTCAGCGCCTGACGCAGAAAGCTATCGGTCCGCTGTTAAAGCGCTTGATCGGATATTGACGGCGGGCCGCTATATGATCCCACTTTGGTATTCGAAAACGTCGCGTCTAGCGCATAAAAAGGAAATGAAATTTCCTGCGCGCTTGCCGATGTACGGGGATTGGTCAGGGTTCTTGCCTGACGTTTGGTGGATCGAAAACTAATGTGCTGAAAGCGCTATTTGCCATGCGAGAATAAACATCACGATGGCAATGACAACATCAAGCGCGCGCCATGTCGATGGTTTGCTCATGTAGGGCGACAGCAGGCGCGCGCCAAAACCCAGTGAAAAGAAAAAGACAAAAGAGGCGCTGACGGCACCGATTGTGAACGCGATTTTCTCATCCATTGGGACAAACCGCGTTGACACCGCGCCGATCAAGGCCAGCGTGTCCAAATATACATGAGGGTTCAGCCATGTCATGGCAGCGACGGTGGCTAGCGTTTTGCGCAATGGCTGGGGGTGTCCGCCCAGATCTGCAGCGTAGTCGGATGTAACGGCTGCATATAGACGCAATAGTCCGTACCCAATTAGAAAGATCGCGCCGCCAAACGCCATATAAAACGGTAGGTTGGGGTACAGTGCCACGACCGCGCCAAAACCAACAACACCTGCTACAATTAATATCGCGTCGGATAGCGCGCAAAATGAAACGATTGCAAACACGTGATTACGAGCGAGCCCGTTACGCAAAACAAGTGCGTTTTGCCCTCCGATGGCAAGGATCAAAGAAAAAGAAACGAAAAAACCAGTAAGGAGCGCGGTCATACGCTAGCCTTTAGGAGAGCTGCCCACGCGAACGCCCTGTGCCTTCGCCGCCTTTATTTCTGCGGCGGTGGGGGGCATCACAAGGCCAGCTGAAATTACAAGCTTTGCCGCTGCTTCGACATCCATTTCCAAAATGATCACGTCTTCGGCCGGCAAAAACAGCAAGAAACCAGACGTGGGGTTTGGTGTGGTCGGAAGGAAGACACTGTACATCGCCTTTTGTCCTGACTTGGTCAGTAGCTCGCCCGAGGTGGCGGTCGAAATGAAGGCAATGGCCCAGATGCCTTTGCGGGGATATTCCACAAGGCAGGCACGGTCAAAGTTGCTGTCAGACGAGCTGGTGATGGTTTCTACGATTTGTTTGGCGCCATTATATATAGAGCGAACGACGGGTACACGGTCCACCATGTTTTCGCCAAAGCGCAACAATTGCCGCCCAAATATGCCCTTCATCATTGATCCCACAAAGGTGGTGAAGATCAGGAACACAACCAAACCTGCGCCACGCACATTGGTATCGTTGTAAGAGCGCGGGTTGAATTGTTCTGGTATCAAAGGCAAAACCCGATTGTCCACAAAGCCGACAAATGCCCAAAGCATGTAAATGGTCAAAAATACCGGCAAAACCACAACCAATCCCGTGAAAAAATTGTTGCGAATTCGCGCGATAAATCCTGAACGACGGACGGGTTTAACGGGTTTTGTTTTTTGCTTAGCCATAGGCGTTGTTTAGGCGGGCTTTGAGGCGTTGTAAACTCTGTGTGCGAACACGATTATTTTGGACTTG
>CALDZS010000259.1 GCA_937944065.1 uncultured Amylibacter sp.
TGCCTATCAAAACGACCATGAAGATGCCAACGGCCAGTGGGAAATGAACTGGGATTATGATGACGCTTTGAAAACAGCGGACAAACATAGTTTCTTCAAATTCATGGCCAAAACGGTTGCCGAAAAACACGGCTACCGTGCGACATTCATGCCCAAACCCGTCGAAGGTTTGACAGGTAATGGGTGCCACGCACACATCTCTGTCTGGGACGCGCCGGGTGACAAGGCCAAGGTCAACGTGTTTGCTGGCAAAGGTGAAGGTCAGACTGGCGAAGTTGGCTTGTCCGAAAAAGGCAAACATTTCCTAGGCGGCATCATGAAGCACGCATCTGCTTTGGCCGCGATCACCAATCCAACAGTGAACAGCTATAAACGCATCAACGCTCCGCGCACGATGTCTGGGGCCACATGGGCACCGAACACCGTGACCTGGACAGGCAACAACCGCACACACATGGTGCGCGTCCCGGGCCCTGGTCGGTTTGAACTGCGCTTGCCAGACGGTGCGGTGAACCCGTACCTGCTGCAAGCGATCATCATCGCGGCTGGTCTGTCAGGTGTTCGCACCAAGGCTGATCCGGGCAAACGTCACGATATCGATATGTATGCCGAAGGTCACACAATCAAAGACGCGCCGCGTTTGCCGCTGAATATGCTGGATGCCATGCGCGAGTATGACAAAGATACCGAACTAAAAGCATCTATGGGCGAAGAATTCTCGGCAGCTTATCTGAAGATGAAGGGGCAAGAATGGAACGATTTCTGTTCGCATTTCTCTTCATGGGAAAAAGCCAACACAATGGACATTTAATGCCTGTACTAACGCAATAATTTTTCCAAGGCCGCCCCAGTTTTCTGGCGCGGCCTTTTGTAATTTAAGGAGACCATAATGACTAAAAGAATAGCAATAATCGGTGCGGGACCATCAGGGCTGGCACAATTACGCGCCTTTCAATCCGCCAAACAAAATGGCGAAGATATTCCTGAAATTGTTTGTTTCGAGAAGCAATCAAACTGGGGCGGTCTGTGGAACTACACATGGCGCACGGGCTTGGATGAATATGGCGAGCCAGTGCACGGATCAATGTATCGCTATCTTTGGTCGAACGGCCCGAAAGAAGGGTTGGAGTTCGCGGATTATTCGTTCGAGGAACATTTCGGCAAACAAATCGCATCATATCCGCCGCGCGCTGTTCTGTTCGACTATATCCAAGGCCGCGTCGAAAAAGCAGGCGTGCGCGACATGATCCGGTTTTCGACAGCGGTGCGTCATGTGGCAGAGCATAATGGCAAATTCCACGTCTCTGTTCATGATCTTGAAAACGACCGCCCTTATGGTGAAGAGTTCGATCATGTGATCGTCTGCTCAGGCCATTTTTCGACCCCCAACGTGCCGCAATTTGACGGCTTCGACAGTTTTCCAGGGCGCATTTTGCATGCCCACGATTTCCGCGATGCAGTAGAGTTCAAGGATCAGGATGTCCTCATCATCGGCACCAGCTATTCCGCCGAAGATATCGGATCACAATGCTGGAAATACGGGGCCAAATCAATCACGGTCAGCCACCGAACAGCAGCCATGGGATATGACTGGCCCGACAATTGGGCCGAGGTTCCGTTGCTAACGAAACTCGACGGCAAGACTGCGCATTTCAAAGACGGCACATCGCGCGAGGTTGATGCAGTGATCCTTTGCACAGGGTATCAGCATCACTTCCCGTTTATGTCCGAAAACTTGCGCCTAAAAACCGCCAACCGCTTGGCAACCGCGGATTTGTATAAGGGTGTTGCCTTTGTCGGAAACCCTGCCCTGATGTATATCGGCATGCAAGATCAATGGTTTACCTTTAACATGTTCGACGCCCAAGCGTGGTGGGCACGTGATGTGATATTAGGCAAAATCGGCTTACCTGATAAGGCTGCCATGATCGCCGATGTAGACGACCGCGTCGCGCGCGAAGATGCGGGCGAAACCGATTATGACGCAATCTGGTATCAAGGCGATTACATCAAGGAATTGATCGCAGAAACGGATTACCCAACCTTTGATGTCGAAGGTGCGTGTAATGCATTCAAGGAATGGAAGGGCTTTAAGAAAAAAGACATCATGACATTCCGTAATAACAGCCATAAATCGGTGATGACGGGCACCATGGCCCCTGTGCATCACACACCGTGGAAAGACGCGTTGGACGACAGTTTAGAGGTCTATCTGGAAAATTAAATTTACTTACTGGGGCGCGTTATGCGCCCTAGTACCACTGATCCTCGATACCGTCTTTGCGCGCGTCCATAAACGCCAATAGCGCGGCATCCACGTCAGGATCAATGGGCGGTTCGACATACTCTGCCAACATCTGTTTCCACCGTCCTGTCGCGCGTTGTTCCAGCGTCTGCGCCCCCTTTTCTGCCCATGTTTCATAGGGTCCACATTCAGGAATATCGGGTAAGAAATTCGCATCACGAAAGTGTTCCATCGTGTGGGTCGTTGATAGGAAATTCTGCCCTGGTCCGGTTTCGCGGTAGGCGTCTTTGGCAAACTCCGTTACCTTGATCCCTTGCACCATCCGCAGCATGGCGCCGCATTGGTCCAAATCCATTACGAACTTTTCATATCCCATCACCAACCCGCCTTCCAGCCAACCAGCAGCGTGCCACACTTGATGGGTTCCCGACATGATCGTCGCCCACATGCCCGACCCGCTTTCGGCCATCGCTTGCCCATCGGCACTGTTGGCCGAGGTCACCTGCCCACCACCAGATCGCAC
>CALDZS010000260.1 GCA_937944065.1 uncultured Amylibacter sp.
TGTTGGTGGCCATACCAACAGCGATACCCCCAGCCCCGTTGACCAACATGTTTGGATAACGCGCAGGCAAAACCATAGGTTCTTGGTCTTTGCCGTCATAATTGTCCTGAAAGTTAACAGTGTCTTTTTCGATATCCGCCAGCAAAAATGCGGCGGGCTTGTCCATGCGGACTTCGGTATAACGCATGGCTGCCGCGTTATCGCCGTCCATTGATCCAAAGTTACCTTGGCCGTCCAGTAAAGGCAGCGACATCGAGAAATTTTGCGCCATGCGCACAAGCGCGTCGTAGATAGCGCTGTCGCCGTGAGGGTGGTATTTACCCATAACATCGCCGACCGAGCGTGCAGACTTTCGATACGACTTTTCATGAGTGTTTCCAGCTTCGTACATTGCGTACAAAATACGACGGTGAACCGGTTTCAATCCGTCACGCAAATCTGGAATTGCGCGGCTGACAATTACACTCATCGCGTAATCGAGGTAAGATGTCTTCATCTCTTCCTCGATGGTGATTTGAGGGCCTACATACGCTGGCGCTACTGGTTTTTCGTCCTGTGGAATATCATTATCGTCTGACACGTTTAACCGCCCGTTATCATTGTCTATATGTTGTGCATTTTATAGCAGGATACTGGTGAAATCGCAATAGATTGCGGTTTGGATGATCGGCGGATTTTAGTTAGATGCTTTGGGCGCGTTATATCCGCTAAGTCTATGAAATCACTTAATATCGTCTTGGAATTCCATCCAAACGGAATCAAAGACTGCTTGACTGATCCCAACATGTTTGCAAACCGCGTTTATAAACGTCTCTTCCTCGGGGCGCAGGCGCCCATCGGCAACCATAACTTCGAACAGGCTTTTTAGGAATAGTGAACGCTTTTCCGCACTGAAATTCTTACCTAAATCCCGAAATTCTATCCGGTCAAACTTTGACCCTGCGCTGGCAATGACCTGACGGACCTGGGCGTCTGAAACGCCGATTCCCGTAATGGCCCAAAAGATATTAGAGATTGTACGAACTTCGATTTGAACCACGGCACCATCAGATTTAGCCAATCCAGCCATAATCAGGATTAAATCCTGATCTTCGTGCGATAGGTTTGCCAATACTGGGTCGCGCTCGGCCGTTGCCAAAACTCGTGTTTTCCATGCCCAAACAAGATATGCAGCACACAAAACCAGTGGGATTATAAAAATCCAGCTGAACTGGTTCAGATATACGAACAGCTTGTTAAGGTATACGATCAGATTCTCGTCTGACGTATCAGATTGCGCCATACACGGAGATGCACCTAGGAAAAACGACAAGGCACAGATTGCCTTGCCCATTGGATTAAAATTCATGGGTATCGTCGTCCCCTTACACACAACAATTGGTGGGGTGCATATGGGTAGATCAGAACGGAATTTCATCATCCAGGTCGGAATTACCTGCTGCAGGTGCTGAATAACCAGCTTGCTCTGCGGACATAGGATCGGATTGACCTTGTCCACCACCACCTGAACCACCAAATTCACCACCAGAGCGGCCGTCAAGCATGACCAGTGTGCCACCAAAGCCTTGAATGACCACTTCGGTTGAATAGCGATCAGCGCCTGATTGATCCTGCCACTTGCGCGTTTGCAACGCACCTTCGATGTAGACTTTGGAGCCTTTTTTCAAATACTGCTCGCAGACACGCACCAAACCTTCGGAAAAAATGGCGACTGTGTGCCATTCTGTTTTCTCGCGACGCTCACCTGTGTTTTTGTCACGCCAGCTTTCAGATGTGGCGATGCGCAGGTTGCATACTTTGCCACCATTTTGAAATGTGCGCACCTCTGGGTCAGCGCCTAGATTGCCTATGAGCATTACTTTGTTCAGTGATCCAGCCATTTTGTGTCCTTATCGAATCTCGAAATCATATTTCGTTAACCATAACCGTAGCATCGGTGAATAAACAGTGAATATCCGCTGTTCAAATTGAATAAAACACGAATTACTGGCCTGTTTACGATTTACGTCCTATAAGCGACCAGAGTTTACTAGGATTAACCAAGTGCAGCGATATTTTACAGCTTTTCTAAGTTTGGGCGCAGTCGCCCTAACAGTCACCGCAGCCGCACATGCGACGGGGGTTTCGTTAAAGCACAAAGCGCTGATCGATAAACGGCTTTCCAAACAATATAACAATTCTGCAAGACTTTTGCCCGACAGTACAAAGGTAAACGTGTCTCGTATTCCGTCATATACGGGTGCGTACAAGGGCAAGTACAAGCCAATGGCAGAGGCCGCCGCGCGTAAATATGGTGTACCAGTCAACCTGTTCAACCGTCTTGTCCAACAAGAAAGCGCATGGAACCCACGCGCACGCTCGCCAGTAGGCGCAATTGGTTTGGCGCAGTTGATGCCCCAAACCGCGCGCGGATTAGGGGTTAACCCGCATGATCCCAAACAGAATCTAGATGGTGGCGCGCGCTATCTGAAACAACAATATCGCAAGTTTGGCACATGGCGTTTGGCATTGGCCGCATATAATGCAGGGCCTGGCGCTGTTGAAAAATACGCGGGCGTTCCGCCATACCGCGAGACGCGAAACTACGTTAAGAAGATTTTAGGGCAATAACACGCCTGTTCACCTTGCGTTCCGCCGAATCTACTGGCACATTCCACTTGGTCACCTACATAGAGTGGCAAGGTAGGGATCAGTATTCACATGGCAGAGCTTAAACATATCGTTGTGCGCGGCGCACGAGAACATAACCTTAAGAACATTGATGTTGATATACCGCGCGACAAGCTGGTTGTGATCACGGGGCTGTCTGGTTCGGGGAAATCATCGCTGGCGTTTGATACGATCTATGCCGAAGGGCAACGGCGCTATGTCGAAAGCCTAAGTGCCTATGCACGCCAATTCCTTGATATGATGCAGAAACCTGATGTGGATCACATC
Organism: uncultured Amylibacter sp.; assembly: GCA_937944065.1. Taxonomy (GTDB): domain Bacteria; phylum Pseudomonadota; class Alphaproteobacteria; order Rhodobacterales; family Rhodobacteraceae; genus Amylibacter. The sequence goes on from CALDZS010000260.1 coordinate 2,938, forward strand.
GCGGGCTTGTCTCCGGCGATATCTATTGAACAGAAAACCACTTCAAAAAACCCTCGGTCAACCGTTGGGACAGTGACCGAGATTTACGATTACATGCGGTTGTTATTTGCCCGTGTCGGAACACCTTATTCGCCAACAACTGGTCTGCCGATCGAAGCGCAGCAAGTCAGCGAAATGGTAGATCGGGCTATGGGATTGCCAGAAGGCACGCGCGCATATTTGTTGGCGCCCATCGTACGGGATCGCAAAGGCGAGTATCGCAAAGAATTTGCAGAGCTTAAAAAGACTGGATTTCAACGTGTTAAGGTGAACGGAGAGTTTTTCGAATTGGATGAACCGCCAGTTCTGGACAAAAAATTCCGCCACAATATTGATGTTGTGGTGGACCGTTTGGTGATCAAAGACGGGCTGGAAACGCGATTGGCCGATAGTATCCGCACAGCCCTTGATTTGGCGGACGGTATTGCGATTTTGGAAACATTGCCCAAAGAAGGCGAACCAGATCGCCTGACATTTTCCGAGAATTTTGCCTGTCCAACCAGCGGTTTCACGATACCAGAAATTGAACCGCGTCTATTTTCGTTCAATGCACCCTTCGGGGCCTGCCCAGAATGTGACGGTTTGGGCGTAGAGCTGTTCTTTGACGAACGGCTTGTGGTACCAGATCCCTCATTGTCATTATACGAAGGTGCATTGGCACCATGGGCCAAAGGGAAATCGCCGTATTTTCGCCAAACGATAGAGGCATTGGCCAAGCATTTCGGGTTCAACAAAGATGCCCCATGGCGTGATTTACCTGACAAGGTCCAGAAAGTGATGCTTTACGGATCGGGTAAGCAAGAGATCGCATTTCGGTATGACGAGGGTGGTCGGGTCTACGAAGTCACCCGCGCCTTTGAAGGGGTGATCCCGAACATGGAACGCCGCTACCGCGAAACAGATAGCAACTGGATACGCGAAGAGTTTGAGCGGTATCAGAACAACCGCCACTGCGGGGTTTGCGACGGATATCGTCTGCGCGAAGAAGCCAGAGCCGTCAAGATTGACATGAAACATGTTGGCCAAGTTGTTGAAATGTCAATAAAAGAGGCGTTGCAATGGATCGAGATTGTTCCGTCTACTTTGACGAAACAAAAAAACGCAATAGCAGCCGCCATTCTAAAAGAAATCCGTGAACGGTTGGGTTTCTTGGTCAATGTAGGATTGGATTATTTGACGCTGTCACGCGCTGCAGGGACACTGTCGGGTGGTGAAAGCCAGCGTATTCGACTGGCCAGTCAGATTGGGTCAGGACTGACAGGTGTGCTTTATGTCCTTGATGAGCCGTCCATAGGCTTGCACCAGCGGGATAATGACCGTCTAATCGAGACATTGAAAAATCTTCGTGATCAAGGAAACACTGTCATCGTTGTCGAACATGACGAAGAGGCAATTCGCACAGCTGACTATGTTTTTGA
>CALDZS010000261.1 GCA_937944065.1 uncultured Amylibacter sp.
GGCATGGGCCCGTCACCGCGTCTTTGCAGAGGCGATTTGGGATGCGATTGACGTTTGGGGGCAAGGCGGATCGCTACGCCATAACATCAAAAATCGCGCCGATCGGTCCTTTGCAGTGTCCGCAATATCCACGGGCGACGATGAAGCGCGAAAAATACGCGCCTATTGCGAAGATATTGCAGGCGTAACGTTGGGCGTAGGGTTGGGCATGAGCCTGCCTGGCACGCCAGAATGGGATCGCAATTTTCGCATTGGCCATATGGGACATCTCAATGTTCCTATGGTAATTGGGGTTCTTGGGGCAATCGACGCAGCCATGAAAGCGCATAATATCCCGCATGGATCAGGTGCGTTGGAGGCAGCGAGCGCGCGAATTGCTAAAGGTTAGTGCTTAACGCCATTGGCAATGCTTCGGCAAACAAATCCAAATCCTTGGGTGTGCCGACAGATATGCGAATACAGCGATCCAATGGCGCCACGCCTGGCATACGTGCAAATATCCCTTGATCGTTTAAATGCGCCAAGACCAATCGCGCATAATCCCCATCCCGTCCGCAATCAATACTTACGAAATTGGTCGCCGATGGGATCGTTGTCAGCCCGTTTTCATGCGCAATTTGATATAGACGTTTTCGTCCTACATCTATTTGACTGATCACATGTGCTAAATACTCTTGATCCTGTAACGCTGCCAATGCGGCCACTTGGGATAGCTTCGATACGCCAAAATGATCGCGGATCTTATCAAAGCTTTGGATCAGACCAGCGTGACCAATAGCGTAACCTACCCGCTGTCCCGCCAATCCGTAGGCCTTTGAAAATGTTCGCATTCTGATCACATTCTGGGTATTCAAATCAAATGGCAGTTGCGCATCTGATGGCGCGGTTTCGATATAGGCCTCATCCAAAATTAACAGACATCCATCAGGTACACGCGCGATCATATCTGCAATCACATCCGCGCTGTGATAGGTGCCCATCGGGTTGTCAGGGTTAGAGATATAAATCAGCTTTGCATTTGTCGCTATTGCCGCAGAGATCAGCCCATCTAGATCCTCGTAATCCCCAATAAAAGGGACTGTATGTAAAACACCGCCAGCCGCTGCCACATGATAGTTGAAGGTTGGATATGCCCCCAACGACGTGACCACTGCATCGCCCTGTTCGATCATCAATCGCACCAAAACCCCCAACAAGCCGTCAATACCGCCACCCACCGTAAGGTTTTCCATAGCGACGCCGAGATGCGCAGTTAAGGCCGTTCGCAGATCAAACGCCTCTGGGTCTGGATATTTCCATATCTCACTGACAGCGGCTGTCAGCGCCTCTGCCACCTTTGATGAGGCTCCGAATACATTTTCGTTTGCACCCAGTCGTGCGCGGAAATCGGCGCCTGTGTCTCGTTCAGTCTTTTCCGGCGCCACGAACGGAATCGACGACGGCAGGCTGGACGCAAGCGCCGTATAACGTGGAGATTTGGACATCATGTCAGCCTTGGTTTTGGATTAATTCACCGCGAATCTATCCCGCCTTAGCGGCCAAAGCCAAGCTGTTTCGCATGTCCACCACCTTGAAAAAGGCAACATGGGCACCCATTTGCAAGACATAAGACACGGCAAGGAGACCGCTATGACAAAATCGCTAAAAATGACACGACGCTCTGTTCTCGTAACCGCTGGTGCGGCCACAGGAACGCGATTTTTACCAAGAATAGCAGGCTCAAACGGTGGTCGGCGCATCTTGACTGTGTATTATGACAAGGCGTTGGGCGCCATGCGCGCGATTGAGAAAATCGTTCCCTAACGCTGGGTTCCTTCACGTTTGGTTCACGTTTTTGTGGCACATCTTGCGTTCTGATGCGTTTTTGCCACATAATGTAGTCAGGCGAACTAAAAAGGAGACTGTTATGACACCGATCAAATTGAAAGACTTCTTAGACCCTAAAACAGCACGTGCAGAGAAAGCGTCGATCAATCTTACCAAGATTAACATGGCGCATGCGGCCCCCATCGAAAACGGGCAACCTGTGATCAAAATGCTGTATGATGCTAAAAAAGGCGCTTTGGTGCCAGTTAGCTAAGTAAACCCGCGCGAGGACACCCCGCGCGGCAATTAACTAGCCCAACGAGGCCACGCGTGTCAGCGCGGCTTGCAAGGTTTCTAACTCTTGCGCGCCACTCTCAACACGGGCTTGGTTCTCGGCAACGACTGCTTCTGGTGCGTTGGCCATGAATTTCTCGTTATTCAACTTGCCTTTGATGCCACCCAGTTCTTTTTGCAGCTTTTCGATGGATTTGGTTAGGCGCGTTTTTTCTGCGTCCACATCAACCAAGCCAGCCAAAGGCAGACAGAACTGCCCTCCCTCCACTGGTAAAGTCACCGCACCCTTGGGTGCCTCGGTCGCGATGGTAATTTCCTCGATCCGCGCCAACCGCATAATCATGGGTTTGTTATTTTCCAACGCCGTGGTGGCCTTAGCATCCAAACCCAGTTGGATCATCTCGATCTTGGCACCAGCATTCACACGCATTTCTGCACGCACAGAACGTACCTGTTCGATCAGTCCGATCACCCAGTTCATTTCCGTGTCGGCGGCGGCATCGATCAACTCTTCGCCATAAGTCGGCCAGTCCGCATGTGCCAAAATTTTGGCGCGATCACCTGTTTCATCCCACAGCTCTTCTGTGATGAACGGCATTATCGGATGCAACAGAATGTAGGATTGATCCAACACCCAAGCCAGCGTCGCTTTGGTTTCTGCAACTGCCGCCGCATCGTCGCCTTGCAGCAACGGTTTGGACAGTTCCACATACCAGTCACAGACCTTGCCCCAGACGAATGCATACAGGCCGTTGGCCGCATCGTTAAAGCGGTACTGCTGCAAAGATGTGTCCACTGTTTGGCGTATCTTTGCAGTCTCGCCAACGATCCATTTGTTCAGGGTTTGCTTGACCGCTGATGGGTCGAAACCCGCTACTGGCGCGGCTTCGTTAAATTCGGCAAAGCGTGTGGCATTCCACAACTTGGTTCCGAAATTTCTATATCCTTCAATACGTTGCTCTGACAACTTAAGGTCACGTCCCATTGCGGCCATCGCCGTTAAGGTAAACCGAACCGCGTCCGCGCCGTATTTATCGATCAGGTCAAGCGGGTCCAAAACATTGCCCACAGACTTGGACATTTTCTTGCCCTTCTCATCGCGTACCAGCGGATGAACATAAACGGTTTCGAACGGAACTTTATCCATCACCTCGATGCCCATCATCATCATGCGGGCAACCCAGAAAAAGATAATGTCAAAGCCAGTGATCAACGTGCGGTTTGCATTATCGGACGTGTAATAGCGTTCCAACTCTGGCGTATTCTCAGGCCAGCCGAGTGTTCCGAATGGCCAAAGGCCTGACGAGAACCATGTGTCTAGGACGTCGGGATCGCGCTTTAGTGGTTTCCCATTGGCCATCTCAATTGCTTCAGCTTCGGTCGCTGCACAATATTGTTTACCATCTTCGTCGTACCAGACAGGAACCTGATGCCCCCACCACAGTTGGCGAGAGATGCACCAAGGTTCGATGTTTTCCAGCCAGTGGAAATACACTTTCTTGTCGCCTTCGGGCAGGATTTTGGTCGTGCCGTCGCGCACCGCGTCGATGGCTGGTTGCACGATTTGCTTCGTGTCCACGAACCATTGATCCGTTAGCATCGGTTCGATG
>CALDZS010000262.1 GCA_937944065.1 uncultured Amylibacter sp.
ATCAAGCCGTTGAATATTTGATGATGTCATTGCGTCTGCGGGAAGGATCGGATCGAGCGCGTTATCATGCTCTTGGGGGTATTGAGTTACCCCATGTCGCGCTTGCTGATATGGTTCAAACTGGACTGTTGACCCTATCCAATAGCCACATCCGTGCGACAGACAAAGGCCGTATGATCCTTAACTCGGTGTTACGAAGGTTGCTGGCATGAAGATGATGTGGAAACTTGCGGGCGGATTAGCGTTGCTAATAGGAATCATCGGCATCTTTTTACCTTTGCTTCCGACCACGCCCTTAATCCTACTTGCAGCCTTTTGTTTTTCCAAAGGCTCTGATCGTATGCATGACTGGTTATTACATCACCGTATTTTTGGCCCGATGATCGAAGATTGGAATAAAAACGGTGCCATCAATAGCGGCGCTAAAAAGCTGGCGACACTATCAATCGTCACCGTTCTCGCAGTATCCGTGATTCTTGGGTTTCACCCAACGATTATCGGCATGCAGGCCGTCACACTAGCCTGCGTCCTGGTTTTTATTTGGACACGCCCATCTTCCTAAGATTTAGATCCAGATAGGATTGCGCAAATCGCATCCAGCTGATCAAGATCTTTGTACTTGATCGTCATATTTCCACTTTCAGCGCCATCTTTATGTGCAATCACAACAGACATGCCCAACTGAGCAGACAAATCAGCCTCTAATGCCATTGTATCTGCATCTTTAGTTGGTGAAACCTTTGCTACCTTTGGGGCGGGTGCGCCCAAACCGCGTTTCACCAACGCCTCTGCCTCTCGGACATTCAAACCGCGCTTAATAATCTCGCGCGCTAGATCGCTGGCATCATCATTCCCGATCAACGCACGTGCATGCCCAGTGGTTAGTTTCCCTTGACGAACATAGGCTTGGACATCAACTGGTAGATTAAGAAGGCGCAGTAAGTTCGCGATATGACTGCGAGATTTGCCAAGCGCACCTGACACTTGCTCTTGCGTACGTCCATACGTATCCATCAACGTACGATATCCCATCGCCTCTTCAACCGGGTTAAGATCAGCGCGCTGGACATTCTCGATAATCGCAACTTCCATCACCTCTTCGTCGGTCATTTCCCGGATTAGGACCGGCATTTCATGCAATTGCGCTTTTTGGCTGGCGCGCCAACGACGCTCGCCAGCTACAATCTGGTATTCGCCAGTTTTGTTAGGATCGGGGCGCACAATAATAGGCTGAATGACACCGCGTTCTTTTATCGACGCGGTTAGTTCTGCCATTTCATCATGATCGAAATCACGACGTGGTTGATTCCGGTTCGGATGAATGTGATCAATCGCCACCATTTGTTCGGCCCGTAGTACGGCAGCATCAGATGGTTGAGATGTCGGTGTTTCGATATCGGCCATCAACGCACTTAAACCGCGCCCTAGGCCACCTTTTTTTGGTTGTTTTGCCATTTTACTGTTTAAATCCAATGCTTTAGCGTTTTTGTCGTTGAAGGAACTCACTGGCAAGGGCAAAGTATCCAGCAGCGCCCTTTCCATATTTATCATAGTGGATAGCGGCCTGTCCAAAAGATGGTGCTTCAGAGACGCGGACATTTCGCGGAATGAGTGTTTCATAAACCAATTCGCCCAAATTTTCACGCGCGTCTTTTTCGACTTGCTGTGCCAATCGGTTGCGACGATCGAACATGGTTAACAGCACACCCTCGACTTTCAGGTTTGATCCAAGGGTCTCGCGGACATTTCGGATCGTAAGTAAGAGTTGTGAAAGACCCTCTAAGGCAAAGAACTCTGCCTGCAACGGTATGAAAACCGATTGAGATGCAGCGAAAGCGTTAACGGTCAATAATGACAATGATGGTGGGCAGTCAATAAAGACAAACTCAAAGTTTTCTTTTACGAGTACAGGATCTTGCAATGCATTCTTCAACTTCAAGACCCGTGACTTATCCTCGATTAAATCCACATCTGCAGACGATAAATCTGTTGTAGAGGGCACGAGCCAAAGATTAGGAACCTCTGTCAAAACTGCAGCCTTAGAAATTTCTACATCGTCAACTAAGACATCATATGTCGTCAACTTGCGATCCGGGGCCGACAGACCCAAACCAGTCGACGCGTTTCCCTGTGGGTCCAGATCTATCAACAGAACCTTGTGACCTTTGTCGGCCAACGCAGCAGCCAAATTGATCGCTGTTGTGGTTTTACCCACGCCGCCTTTTTGGTTGGCCAGTGAAATCACCCTCATCGTGCCGAAATCCCCGTCAATTTCACCATCCACGCATCAGGCGCGGTATGGCTGGGTTGCTTAGTCGCGTCGAATCTAAAATTCTGCTTCGCTTCAGCCAATTCTTTATCACAAGCTTGGCCTTTTAAGAACAGACAAGTCCCGTTTGCAGGCAGGATATTGCCAGAATAGGACAACAGCTGGTCGATCGTTGCCAATGCGCGTGCGCTTACCACATCAGCCTGAAAGTTATCCACAGATTCAACCCGCTCGGTGATGACTCTCATGTCAATTCCTACCAAGCGAGCTGTATTTCGCAAGAATGCACATTTGCGTGCATCGCTTTCAATGCAGGTAAATTTCGTCTCAGGATTAATGTCTGCATAAAGGATTGCCAACGCAAGCCCAGGAAATCCAGCACCTGAACCAATGTCGGCCCAGCTGTTGACATTAGCGGGCGCAATCTCGTGCAGTTGCAGTGAATCTAGAAAGTGTCGGTTCCACTTTTCGACCAGCGTCGTCTTTGATACCAAATTTATCGACGGATTCCACTTTTCTAAAGCGCTTGCATACACCTCGAGCTTGGAAAATGTTTCACGTGAAACATATGTCAGCTCTGCTACCCTATTTTTGGCCACATCATCAGACATCAAGCACGCCGTTTCTTTTTGGGTCCGCGCAAACGGGCCAGAATTAGAACCAACGCAGATGGGGTCATTCCGTCTATGCGTCCGGCCTGTCCCAGTGTCGCTGGACGTGCAGCCGTCAACTTGGCTTGTAATTCGTTAGAAAGTCCCGGAATTCCTGCAAAAACAAAGTTATCTGGTATCGACAGGTTTTCATCTTTGCGAACGGCTTCCACCTCTGCACGCTGACGATCGATATATTGCGCATAGATCGCATCACGCTCTAATTGCACGGCGATATCTGTATCAATGGCATCCAATTCAGGCCAAACACCCCGTAGATGGGCCATATCCACGTCTTTATAGGCCAAAAACTCTGCCGCTGATCGACGTTGACCATCTTGATTAATTACTATTCCGCTGGCTTTTGCAGCTGTCGGCGTCATCGATAAGGTGGATAGCAAGGCTTTGCCAGCCTCCAACCGATCCATTTTATCGCTGAATGCATCGGTGCGGGCATCAGATACACACCCGATTTTCATCCCAATAGGTGTTAGACGTTGATCTGCGTTATCTGCCCGCAAGCTCAACCGATACTCTGCCCGGCTGGTGAACATTCGATAGGGTTCCGATACACCGCGGGTTGTCAGATCATCGATCATAACCCCGATATAGCTGTCGGCGCGGCTGAATGTGATCGCATCACCACCAACAGCACGGCGTGCCGCATTCAATCCGGCCACCAAACCTTGTGCCGCTGCCTCCTCATATCCTGTGGTTCCATTGATCTGACCTGCCAGATATAGGTTTTCAACGGACTTAACCTCTAGCGTTGGGCGCAGGGCGCGTGGATCGACGTAGTCGTATTCGATGGCATAGCCCGGTTGAAGGATCGTAACATTTTCCAGTCCGACCATAGATCGCACATAATCATGCTGCACATCTTCAGGTAAAGAGGTCGAAATCCCATTAGGATAAATCGTATGATCATTCAGTCCTTCTGGTTCCAAAAACACTTGATGACTGTCTTTTTCGGCAAAACGAACGACTTTATCCTCGATTGACGGACAATATCGCGGGCCCACACCTTCGATCATCCCGCCATACATTGCCGACCGTTCAAGATTATTACGAATGATATCGTGCGTTCTGGCGTTAGTATGTGTGATTCCGCAAGAAATCTGGCGCGGATGGCTACCTTTGGCTGACATAAAGGAAAACAGCGTGGGATCTTCATCCGCCGCCTGCATTTCAAGGCCGTCCCAATTGATCGTACGGCTGTCCAAGCGTGGTGGCGTCCCTGTTTTTAGGCGTCCAATCGGCAGATCAAACCCTGCCATCGTGTCGGCCAAAGCAATCGCCGCATCATCGCCCATGCGACCTGCAGGATAAGACACGTCGCCAATATGCACCAAACCACGCAAGAAAGTGCCAGTGGTTAGAACCACGGCTGCCGCGCGCAATTCTGTTCCATCTGCCAGAACGACGCCTTGACAGGCACCATGCTCCATAATCAGGTCGGAAACCTCTGCTTCGATCACGTCTAAGCCATCACGGTTCGTGAACTCTGCTTGCATTGCTGCGCGGTACAAGGCGCGGTCCGCCTGGGTCCGCGGGCCTTGCACAGCAGGGCCTTTGCGGCGATTTAGTAATCGAAACTGAATTCCTGACTGATCCGCAACGCGCCCCATGACCCCGTCCAGCGCATCTATTTCGCGTACCAAGTGACCTTTGCCAAGACCACCGATGGCAGGGTTGCAGGACATTTCGCCGATGCGGTCGAAGCGGTGCGTGACCAAAGCTGTGCGCGCACCCATGCGCCACGCGGCCTGTGCTGCATCCGCACCCGCATGTCCGCCGCCAATAACGATGACATCAAACTTGGTCATTTATTCACCTATAGAATGTTTCACGTGAAACATTTTGATCAGACTGATGCTATAGCCTGCGAGGTTTTGAAAGGAAAGTCCTAGGGTTTGATCAGCACGTATTGATAGGATGAAATATCCTGCGGTGCGTTCGGGCCTGAGAAGTCATATCTTATACGCTCCACGCCTATACGTTCGGACAC
>CALDZS010000263.1 GCA_937944065.1 uncultured Amylibacter sp.
CAACATCTTGCCGTAAATGCTCGATTTCCTCATTGTCATCCAGCATCGACAAGGACAGCTTGAACCGCGTAAGCGGGGTGCGCAAATCATGGCTGACACCTGATAACATCAAAGTACGTTGTTGGATTTGCTGCTCGATCCGTGTTTTCATCGCCTGAAACGCTTGCCCAGCCATCCGTACTTCGGTGGCGCCACGTGGATGGTAGGGCAGGTTGCGTCCCTTACCAAACGCTTCGGCAGACCGCGCAAGCAGTCGAATGGGTTTGACTTGATTACGCAAGAATATAACGCCCAACGCGATCATTAATAAGGACGCGAGGGTCATTGCCACCAACAATTGGTGCGGATTTCGCGCCGACACACGCGATCTGTTGAATGTTGCGACCATGCGTTGACCGTCTTGGGTAAAGCCTAATTCCACCGATCGATCTGCGCGGAGCAACTGAACATAATCGACATTTGGTACGTTGTTTCGCAATTCACGAATAACATGTCGCCCTGTGAAATCTGACCAATCATGGTGGTCAGCTTTTGGCCGCGCGTCTGATGACGAATAGATGTTAAACCCCAGTTGCTTGGCCGCAGTCGGATCGCTGGACGAAAGCGCATAGGTTAGCGTCCGCGAAACTTCTTGTGTTTTAAGGATGGTGACGTCGCGAAACAGACGATCAAAAAAGATATAGCCGACGATCAATTGGATCACGATAATGGGTATCACCAAAATGGCGATGGATCGGCCCAATAAGCTTTTGGGTAAATAACGGCGTAATCTAAATTTTTTCATCAATTTGAACCCTATCTAGACTGACGCGGGGATGCAAAAACTTTGACCTTATGTGCGAATTTTTGAAATCAGTGTAAAATCCTATAGACGCACAATATTCGCGGCGCTATAGAGTGCGCACGTTTGGTGTTCCGACGTAGCTCAGCGGTAGAGCAGTTGACTGTTAATCAATTGGTCGTAGGTTCGATCCCTACCGTCGGAGCCAAACGTAAAATATCGGGAAAATTTCATAGCTTGTAACGGGGGCGCTTTGTCCCTAGACCCTTGCCCATGAAAACTATTACAACAACGGCCGATCTGGCCGCTTTTTGCAAAACTTGTACCACCTTTGACTATGTCACGATCGACACAGAGTTTCTGCGCGAACGCACCTATTATTCAAAGCTCTGTTTGATCCAGATGGCACATCCCGGCGAGGATGACAGTTCTGCTGTTTTGGTGGATGTTTTGTCAGATGACCTTGATTTGGGGCCATTGTATGATTTGTTCCAAGACCAATCTGTCGTCAAGGTGTTCCACGCTGCGCGTCAAGACCTCGAGATATTCTATGTAGATCGTCAAATCTTGCCAACACCGTTTTTTGACACTCAGGTGGCGGCGATGGTTTGCGGATACGGTGAACAAGTAGGCTATGACACTTTGGTTCGTAAGATTTTGAAAACGGGAATCGACAAATCATCTCGGTTTACCGATTGGGCACAACGCCCATTGTCGCAAAAGCAAATGACCTATGCGATTGGTGACGTGACCCATTTGCGTGGTGTGTACGAAACCTTGTCAAAAGAACTTGCCCGATCCAAGCGTGAAGCGTGGGTTGAAGAGGAACTATCGGTTTTGTTGGATCCGAACACTTATATTAGCCTGCCAAAGGATGCCCACAAGCGTGTGAAAACACGCACGAATTCATGGAAAATTCTGGCCGCAGTCAAAGAGTTAGCAGAATTTCGCGAGCAATATGCGCAGGACCGTAACGTGCCACGCAACCGTGTTTTCAAAGATGATGCGATCATGGAGCTGGCTGCAACGCGGCCCGCTGATTTGAATGCATTGCAGAAAAGTCGGCTGTTGTTACGTGAAGCGCGCAAAGGGGCCATTGCGGACGGTATCATGACCGCCATAAAACGGGCCGAGACTTATAAACCAGAGGATTTCCCAAAAGCAGCCCACGAGCGTGCAAAACCTCAGGGTGTTGAGGGGTTGTCAGAGTTGCTACGCGTGATGTTGAAGGCGAAAATGGCCAGTTACGGGGTTGCACAAAAGTTGATTGCAAGCGCCTCTGATCTTGATGCGATTGCCGCTGGCGAGCGGGATTTAAAGGTGTTTTCAGGGTGGCGTGCAGAGGTTTTTGGAAACGACGCAATGCGGTTGTGCGAAGGCAAAGTTGCACTAGCGGCTGACGGAAGCTCTGTTAAAATCGTTGAAATTCAATAACTAAGGCTGCCATCGTGATCTAACCCTGTGCTAGATACGCCATACGCTTATGCTCGACGCGTGACCGCGCAACACTGTCTAGAATCAGTCCGACCGCCAGCATCAGCATTGAAAGCACCATGAATCCCACACTAAGAATCCAACTGGGCATGCGCTGTACTTCGCCTGTTGCGAAAAATTCGAATATCACTGGTATGCCCAGACGTGCGCTAAGCACGAAAAACACCAAAGATACGATGCTGAAAAACGCCATTGGGCGTACCTCTTTCATCAATAGAATGAACATGCGCAAGATTTTGAACCCATCGCCAAAGGTCGAAAGCTTGCTTTCTGATCCCTCGGGGCGTGTCGCGTAAGAAACTTCGACTTCGTCCATTGGCAGTTTTAGCATTAAAGCGTGAACTGAAAGTTCCGTTTCAGTTTCGAATCCATTGGCTATCGCAGGGAAACTTTTGACAAAACGCCGCGTAAATACGCGGTAGCCAGAAAAGATGTCTGAAAACCCATCTTTGAACATCATGCGGAACAGTTTGTTAAACATCAGGTTGCCAATTGCGTGACCTTTGCGGCCAGCATCTTGGGTCACGCCAGCGCGGCGACCTACGACCATTGCAAGCTGATTGTCGACCAGATGCGCGATCAGGGCAGGTGCGTCTGCTGCGGCATAGGTGCTGTCACCATCCGCCATGACGTATAAATCTGCTTCGATATCCTCGAACATGCGGCGCACGACATTTCCTTTGCCTTGGCGCAGTTCACGGCGCACAATCGCACCCGCGCGCGCGGCTTCTTCGGAAGTGTTATCGGATGAGTTATTGTCATACACATAAATGTCCGCATCAGGCAAAGCGGACTTAAAGTCGTTCACGAGGTCGAAGATGGTCAGACCTTCATTGTAACACGGAAGCATAATTGCAACTTTTTGGTCAGATGTCTGTTTCATGATCTTTCGCCCTAGAATTGCCGTTAACCAGCTTTATAAACGTAAACGAGGCCAAACAAAGGCGTTTCTCGGACTATTTCATATAAAGGCTGACGCTTTATGACTGACCAATTCTCGCTGGTGTCAAAACCGTTTCATCTGATCATATTGGCCTTTGGCTTGATTATGGCTGTGATGATGACTGGTCACTGGGCTGATCCGTTCTTGGCATTGGAAAATGACGATAAGATGCGGCTGCTACAAGTGCGCGGATTGATGGCGGGTCAAAGCTGGTTTGACACAGTTCAGTATCGATTGGGGTTCGACGACGGTGTGCAGATTCATTGGTCACGGTTTGTCGATTTACCGATTGCAGCGATTATTTGGACGGCAGGATGGTTTGTTCCAGTTGCCCAGGCTGAAACTGTGGCGTTTGTCGTGTGGCCGTTGCTGCTATTTACGGCGACTTATTTGGTGGTTTGCCGCGTGACGTTTTATTTTTTAGGTAATGAATACAATCTTTTCGCGCCTTTAATGGTTGTTGTTCTGTTGATCGAATCTGGTCAATTTTCCATCGGCCGTTTGGATCATCACAACGTTCAAATCTTGTGTATGATGATCGCTTTAATGGCGGCATTTTCCGCACAAGACAGCATGAAAAATGGATTGATTGGTGGTATTGCCGCTGGTTTCTCGCTGACCATTGGATTGGAAACGCTGCCCTATGTCGCGTGGTTGTGTATCTGGCCAGCAGTTTTGCTGGTGTGGAACGGAGAAAAATTTGCGCAACGAGTGAAGGGGTTCGGGTTGGGATTCGGTCTGATCTTCATCTTTGTGTATTTACTAACATGGCCAGTGGATCGCAGTTCGTTTCGATGTGACGACTTTGGTTTGGATCTTGGATCTATTGGCGTTTTGGGCGCCATTGGCTTAGCGCTGTGTGCCCATCTGACGGCTCACAGGTCAGCGCTGATCAGAATGGCGTCAATAGCAGCACTTGCTGTGGTTACTATTGCATTCGCCGTCATCTTCGCTCCCGCATGCTTGGATAACCCTATGAACCAGCTGCATCCGATTGTTTTGACAGACTGGTTGGAACGCATTGTCGAAGCCCAGTCGCTGATTTCAGCCTTAGGTTCGGATGAAGGTTGGCGGTATTATGCGATACCAATCACTGTCATAATCGCGGTTGCTCTGCTGGTTATTTTAGCGATCAAGCCTCAATATCGTCTCAAATGCGTCCTGTTACTTGGGTTGATCGTTTTAAGTCTGGGCATGACCATCTACCAATTACGTGGTGTCACATTCTTGGCGTTTTTTGCGCTGTTCCCAAGCGCGTATTTTGTTTGTTTGAATTATAACAAGTTCAGAGCAACGAGGTCACTGGTACCATTTGCCATCGCGATATTCTTTTTGTTCGCAGCTAATCAAGGGGCGTGGACCACCGCATTTTCTTCTTTGTATGAAGAACCAGCGCCAGAGATAGCGGCGTCGCGTGTTGAACACGAAAACCTGGATGCTCTTTGCGACGATTACAGATCTCTTGATGTTTTAGCTACACTGCCAGCAGGGCGGGTGTTGGCAGGTACGAATTTGGCGATGAATATATTGGCAGTGACGGATCACGAGGTTTTAGCGTCTAATTTTCACAGAAATCACGACGGTATCAAAACGTTTATCGAGATTTTAAGAACCGATGGTGATCAGACGGCACAACAGCTGCAAAATCTGCAGGTCAATTATATTGTCGTTTGCAAAGTGGATCAGGCAACAATCCAATTTGTCCCGACAGATGTGCCTTCATTTTGGACGAAATTACTGTCAAGTGACGCGCCAAACTACGTTGTTCGCATCACTTCAATCGATGACCCGGTTCAGATATTCAAAGTCAAAGACTAGCTATTTTGATACCGTCACAGTGTTTTGCGTGGAAACGACAACGATCCGACGCGCGTCAGCATAGATGTCTTTCGGTACGAACACGGCTGCTTGAACTGCCTTTGATCGTTCTGTCGGGGCCGCCTGCGCAAACTGAGGAGGTGCCGCGCGAAAATCATAGGTGAGGGTCCCAGTATCATCTGGTTCCCCATCATTACGCGCGACAAGTTCTAGGTCGAAATAACCAGCACGTTCGACTGTTCCCTCGACACGAATGACATGGCCGTTCAACGTCCGGTCCGCGCGTGCAGAGCGAATGAACGGGATCAATCCACGTGGATCAATCGCTGCCTTATCGGCCTTTCTCTTGTTCGCACGTGTCTCTCCCAGATAGAACAAATCGGTGAAACTGCTTGCGCTGCCGTTGCGTTCAGGGCCATCAGCCGCATCTGCGCCTGTGTTCTGGTTCGCACATCCAGCCAGCAAACTTAGTGTGACCGTAAATAGAATAGGATATCGCATATATTGCCCCTTCGCCTTCAGTGTCATAGTTAGCCAAAGTCGTATCAAGATAAAAGAGATAAACGTGATAACGTGCAAAGGCACTAGACAGCGCTGCTACCTAATTCTAGACCATCGATGATGGGTTACACAGGATGAACACCATGTCAGAGAGTTTTGAAGATATCGTCGAAACGTTCGAGTTCTTGGATGATTGGGAAGATCGTTATCGCCACGTGATCGAATTGGGCAAGGCTTTGCCGATCTTGGACGAAGCATTGCGTGTTCCAGCGGTCAAAGTGGATGGTTGTGCGTCTCAAGTGTGGTTGGTGCCAAAGGTCGAGGGCTCGGGCGAAGATGCCATCGTGTCCTTTCATGGCGCATCTGACGCGATGATAGTCCAAGGATTGATTGCAATCCTAACAACGTTACTATCGGGTAAAACCGCCAGCGAGATTGTTGAGATCGATGCGCTGGCAGCGTTTGGCAAACT
>CALDZS010000264.1 GCA_937944065.1 uncultured Amylibacter sp.
TAGAACGCGCAGGAATCGCAATGCGTTTTGTGCAGTCCGCATTTCGACCTCGCCAAGTGCAAGATAAAGATTGGCGCGTTGTAATACGGCCTCGCTCCAGCTGACGAGTGCCGTTGGAAGATCAACAATTACGTAATCGTACATAGAGGCTGCTAGATCCAGTAAGGCTCCGATTTCGTCGGCTTCTGCAACTTCTAGAGGAACTGCGTCGATCGGGGCCGGTAAAACCGCCAAACGATTTTTGTAATGCGGTACTGCCTGGGTAAACGCTTGGGCGTCTAGGCCAGAGCTGGACAAAAATTCCAATCCAACGTCAGAGCGACCCACATCAAGATATGTCGCGATAGATCCGAATTGAAATCCGAAATCGAGCAAGCAAACTTTTCCGTCACCTTTTGCCAGGACCGACTGTAATTCCCAAGCTAGGTTTGCGGCGAACGTGGATGCGCCGACACCGCCTGCCATACCGTAAACTGGTAAAATAACACCTTTTTTGCCAGTAACAGCAGGTGCAGGTGCCTCGGGCGCAACCATCTGTATGGGCGTTTGCGGGGCCGCTGGCGCGACCACTGGTTCTGGTGCCACAGGTGGGGCCGCTTGGGGCGTTGGTGCCACCGGTTCCGGCGCTGGTTGTTGCATAATCGGGGGCACGACTGGCGTGGGTTGCGCGGCAGGGATTGGTTCGGGTGCCTTTTGCGCAATCGGCTCAACTGGCGGAGCCTTGCGTAACTCTGGTGTTTGAGGCGCAGGTTCTTCAGGCGCTTCAACTGCAGGTTTCTCAACTGTTTCAGCCACGGTATTTTCTACCTGAGCGGGAGTGGGGGCGGCAGGTGGCGTCGGCGCTGGTTCAATTGCGGCGGGTTCTACAGATTGTTTATCAAGAGCCGCGCGCAACGCACCCGCTGGCAGTGGATAGGGCAAGAATTCGTCTGCATCAGATCGCATCAAGGTCTGCAATACAGTTGGGTCCAGCTGTTCGGCGACGATGGTAACTTTGATGCCGCGCTGTTTCGCGGCTGCAATGATGGCCGAGATTTCTTCTACGCTAAATTCGTCATTCGTGCCCAACGCGATAAGAACATGATCCATCTGTTCGGAATGGCGGCTTTTAAGCACGGGCAGGGCATCTTCTAGGTTCAAACCACCCCAACCTTCGCTGAAAATTTCCTGCATTTGGTCGATAACTTGACCAAAATAGTCCAAGTTTGGTGCAATAGCGCAAGCTACAATGCGTCCGTTCGTATCAGATGGCATAATATTATCCCTTTATCGAGGCGAATCGCTTGATCCGCCGTACCCAGTCTCGAATGTATAATACATAGAGCGTGATTATGGCATTTTTTAGCTAACTGCACTGTTTTTGAATAAAAAAATATGCAGCGAAGCCACGCTTCGCTGCATATTAATCACTAAAATTTTCTGGTTGTCTTATTGGGTGGTGGCAACCTCGACTGCAGAGCCTTCACCAACATAGCGCCGGTAAATCTGTTCTGCGACCTTGCCATCCAACAATCCGTCATCAGCAGGATTGTAAAATCCTTTGACTTCGGTGGCTGTGCGACGGTTTTCGCGACTGCGTCCTTGGGTCAGGACCAACGGACGTGTTTCACCGAATGAGACGACGGCCTCGACTTTGTTACGATCCACACCTTGGCTGATCAGATAGGCAACTGCCGCTTTGGCGCGACGTAAACCAAGACGTTGGTTGTATCTGTTCGATCCAACCTTATCCGTATGTCCGTAGACGCGGAATGTGATCTGAGGATGTGCGATAATCCAGTTTGCTTGGGCACGTAAGTCAGCCTTTGCTTGCGCATCAAGCGCTGCAGAGTTGAACGCAAAGTTGATGGTTGCTGGCGCTTCTGCCGCGAATAGGCGTGTTAAGCTTTTGATATACTTAATGCGTTCACTGACCGAGCTGACTTGGATGTTGTTTGCCGTAGCGCGACCAAAGTCGCCGCCAACAATGTCTTGTCCAGCCGGCAGATTGCCGATTGTGGTGCCAGATGTTTCAGGCGCACAGGCAGCGATTGCGCTGATTGCCAGAAAGCTTAGTGCGGTTGTTTTGAATGTCATGTCCGTTACTCCACCACATATCCGTAAGACCCAGAAAAGTCTTGCGAGGTTACAGAACCGTTCGAGACGCGGCCCGATTTGGTTGGTACCGCCGTTTTACCGTTCAGGAACAAGTCTGCCTCGGACGGTAGTTTTACGCGATCCGTTGGCAGGGCAAGGGTGCTGCCATCCACTGGCGTTACCAAATGCGGTGTCACGATTACGACCAATTCACTTTGTGAACGACTGTAATCCGAGCTGCGGAATAGAGTACCCAAAATTGGGATATCCCCAATCCACGGCACCTGAGAGGCAGCATCAAAGAAGTTGTCTTGTAGCAATCCAGCAATCGCGATGGATTGCCCGTCGCGCATTTCAACAACTGTTTCAGCGCGTCTGGTCGAAAACCCAGGAACAGAGATACCGTTTGTGGTGGTCCCAGCAGAACTGTCGATGTTGCTAACTGATGTATTGATCGCCAGATTGATGATGCCATCGTTCAAAACAGTTGGTGTGAATGACATTCCAACACCGAAAGGACGGTATTCTACAGTAATGCCTCCGTCCCCATCGCTGACAGGAATTGGCACTTCGCCACCCGCCAAGAACGTTGCTTCTTTACCGGAAATAGCAGTCAAATTGGGTTCCGCAAGTGTGCGAACCATGCCTTTAGACTCTAACGCTTCGAGCAAAACATTAACGGCAAGGCCGCCAGCGCTAAACCCAAAACCGATCCGACCATTTGCGTTGTTTGAAGATGTAATTGTTCCGCTTGTACCATTTGCGACGCTGTTTGAAAGCGTTGCGAGATTTCCACCAGTGGCATATTGGCCAGATCCAGCCGCGACATTTTCGGATACACCGATAATACCGACACTAGAACTTAGGTTTTTCGATACCGAGCGGCTCATTTCTGCAAAACGAACTTTTAGCATAACCTGCTGCGCGCCACCAACATTCATAAGGTTGGTTACTGCACCGGGTGCATACCGTTCTGCCAACTCGAGCGCTTGGCTTAGCGATTGAATACCTGTCATTGTTCCACTTAGAACGATACCTTGGCCCGCCGTGCGAACCTCGATCTTTTCTTTTGGAAGGATTTCACGCAGGCGTTCTTTGAATTCTGCCAAGTCAGGTGATACCTGAATTTCAACATTCGTGATCAATCGACCTTCGGCGCTGAGCAGGGTCAGCGTTGTGCGACCCGTAGCCTTACCTATAATATAAATCGTGCGATCTGTTAGAACTGCAACATCTGCCACGCCAGGGTTGGCGACAGACAGTTCTGCAAAAGATTCATCAGACTCCATTACAATGGCGCGATTTAACGCGAGCTTAATATTGCTGGATGTTGCACCGCGCATCACGCGCAGTTTGGTTTGTGCGGTTACTTCCGTCGCGACGAAAGCACCTGTGGTCAGGCCAAATAGCCCTGCCACGACAAGTGTACGTAGTTTCATTGTGATCCTGCCTCTCTGAACCACTGGAGTGTGACCATTATTCGGTCTTATCCATCACTTGTGGCGCAGATCGACATTTAATTCAAGAATCAACATCTTAGGTGGGTCAACACATGTGG
>CALDZS010000265.1 GCA_937944065.1 uncultured Amylibacter sp.
GACAAAGGGCACGAGGATAAATGCTGTCACACCTGTACCTGAGTGATCAAGTGGTACAATAAATCCTGGCAGTCTAACGATTTGGCCATTCCAATCTTTGCGAACACCATTTGAAATGGGTTGCTGGCTTGATGGGTTTGTTTTTGAATGATCGGTCAGGGAAAACAATTCAGGTGGCAGAGTGGTATCGCCGACTGGTAGTAGATCCGCCCACTCAAGATCAATATATTCGTCGCCAAAGGCCATTTGGGGCGTTAGCAAACTGGCGGTTAAGGCCGTCAGTATCTGACGACGATTCAACGATGCTATTCCCATCTGTAAACCTCAATATTATTCGCCTTTAAAGCATAACCTGCTTGGGCCACCTCTGTTACTTGTATGTCATGACTGATAGTTCCCGTTACCCATACAGGATCCCAAAGGTTATCTTGGTTCCAAGGTTGACCTGTCTCTACGAAAATCAATTGATTTGGCGGCGGAGGCGGCGTGTGAACACAAGCACCAACATAGGGCACCAAGACGAAACTGGTCACCCCCAAAGTGGTTTGATCAATGGGAACAATATAACCTGGAATCTTGACAAGTGTTCCATCCAACTCGGGATTAAGCAGAGACGCATTTTTATCAAAAGCTGGAAGCCAAGTATCTTGTTGTTCATTTTTCAAACCTTCACCGATGATCTCACCGTAAGGAACACCAAGAGGGATAAGATCATCCCACGTGATTTCACGTGGTGTTGTGGCAGCGCCCTTTTTTGGCACCACGACAAAGGCAGTTGAAGTTAAAACAAAATGTCTACGCGATATTTTCATCTTAATTCCCAGTTTTATATCTTAACCATCATACCATCGGCCAACGACATACGATAGGCTCTTAGCGCAGGTACCACGCTCACAATTGCGCTAGCTGCCACAACACCAATCAAAATCCAAACCTCCCGCATGGCAGGCGGATCAATCGGAAGCCAAAGGCCAAAGCTATTATCTATGATGGGTTGGGCGATGAATAGACATATGTACAACAAGCCCAGTCCCAATACCGCGCCGATGGCACCGATAAGCGTTGCCTCTAGGATGAGCATTCCAAATATTGTTCGCGGCCTTGCGCCCATTGCGCGAAATATTGCCATTTCGCGGCGGCGTTCGTTCAAGCTGGAAAATATCGTCGCCATCATTCCAATAAGCGCGGTCACGATAACCATCGCAGACACTGCCATCAAAGCAGTCTCTGCGATCCCAACAATCTGCCAAAGTTCTTGCAAAGCAACGCCTGGCAATATCGCAAGAAGCGGCTCTTGCGGATATTCATTAATGGCACGTTGTAGGCCAAAAACTTGTAATCGCCCTTTGACCCCAACCAAGGCGGCGGTCACTGCTTTTGGTTGTAAATCCATAGAACGGATTGCGTCCGCCGCTGTGGATTGTCCCGGGATTTTTGCACCACTTTTCCAATCGACGTGGATTGCTTCAATCGCCTCTAAGCTAACAATCACCGTGCGATCAACGGGCGTTCCCGTTTTTTCAAGTATCGCTGAAACGCGAAATGGCTGATCCTTGTGTTCAGAAAATGATGCTAGACCATGCGCAACAACAATGGGGTCGCCTATTTTATATCCAAGGGTTGATGCAACGTCTGCGCCTATCACAGTATCAAAAAGATCAGACATGATTGCGCCGTCTTTGACGCTTAAGGATTGGCCAGAGCGATATTTGTAGCGATCAAAGAATTCTGTCGTTGTGCCCATGACACGGAACTGGCGATGGCTGTCGCCAAGTGATATCGGAACGATCCAATCTACGTCTTTTCGCGAAGCAATATCTTGATAACTTTCCCATGTTAGGTTGTTAGTAGCATTCCCAATTCTGAAAACGGAATAAAGTAATAATTGTACCGATCCTGATCGCGCACCTACAATCAAATCTGTTCCCGAAATCGTATCGGCAAAACTAGCCTTAGCACCCGTTCGCACTTTTTCAACGCCAAGGAACAATCCAACCGACAACGCAATGGCAAGGATTGTCATTCCAACCGTTAATGCGCGCGCAACAAGTGAGCCAAATGCAAGGCGAATGATCATGTCTCGCCCCCTTTTGGTGTGATAATATCCGCCATATGAACCACACGGTCAAATTGGTCCGCCAAACGCGCATCATGGCTTACCATCAATAGGCTGGTGCCATTGGCGCGCGATTGGTTGAATAACAGTTCCAAGAAAACAGATTGTGTTGCGGCATCTAGGGCCGATGTAGGTTCATCTGCTATGATTAAAGGTGGCGTACCGATAAGTGCCCGTGCCGCGGCCACACGTTGTTGCTGGCCGACGCTTAGCCGGCTTGCCTTCTCATCTAAAATATCATTAGGCAGCCCAAGGTCATTGCACAATTGCTTTGCCTGATCTTTTAGATTCAGAACCCGATCCCTGCGCTTGGGCGCAAATCGCAGGGGTAACAGGATGTTGTCTATGACACTGGCAAACGGTAACAAATTGAACTGTTGAAAGATAAGACCGATGTGCTCTGCCCGAAACTGGTCGCGTTTTGCCGAAGACAGTTTGGCCATATCTTCACCTGCAACACTCACCGTTCCAGACTGCGGCGTAATCGTGCCGCATATCAAAGAAAGAAGCGTGGATTTACCAGATCCACTTTCTCCCAACAATAAAACTGTTTCACCTGTATCCAAATTGAACTCAGAAACCGACATGCTAAACGATGCGCGTCCCGGCCAGCGGTAATGCACATCGGATAAATTCAATATAGGCGCTACAGTGGACAATCGAACAGCTTTCTAGAACAGTCCGCTTAA
Organism: uncultured Amylibacter sp.; assembly: GCA_937944065.1. GTDB lineage: Bacteria > Pseudomonadota > Alphaproteobacteria > Rhodobacterales > Rhodobacteraceae > Amylibacter. The sequence continues at coordinate 2,806 of CALDZS010000265.1, forward strand.
ATTAACAGACGGCGCATCACGCTCAACCTCAAATGCAGTCGCCCCTTTTTCTGATATAACTTGCAACTCTAGCTCAATTGCATTTGGAAATGTGCCGAAATAGGGAAACGTAATTTCTGTCAGAGTTACAGCGTTGAGTTCCGCACATTCAAAAAGATATTCCGCATGGAACTCTGTGTGGCTTTCTTCTTCGCCTACCTCTTTATGCCCTTCACCGTGCTCATCGTCGCCTTCTAATTCTGCCGTCGCCTCGAGTACTGTACACCCCGCGCCAACTGGCAGGCCGACCAAATCAAGTGGCTTTGCGAGTTTTGCAATAGCTGCATCAATTTTTTCAAGATCTGCCTCGCTCTTGGGCGCATACTCAAAACCAACAATATCGGCACCTGGAGCATGCAACTCCATTGAAATCTTTGTTCCCTCAAACGCGATATCAAGTTGGCCAACACCATGTTCATGAGATTTCGCTTGGCGCACATCTTCGGCGAATGATGGGGCGGCGATTACGGCCACAACAGTTAAGAGTGATAGGATTTTCATGTTTTTATTCCTTATTAAGCATCTATTCGATTCTCATATCTCTCAATAGATGTTACTTTATAACATTACATTCCTCAACGTTTAAATTGATTTCTATTTCACAGTAAATCCAAAAGCCGTATTTGAGCACTCTGCTATCATTCACTGCATTCCTTGTTTCGAAATTTTAGCAATGGTGACCCTGGGTGGATTCGAACCACCAACCTGCCCCTTAGGAGGGGGCTGCTCTATCCAGTTGAGCCACAGGGCCATTTCGCTTTAAAGCCATAACCGGAGCACCAATGCAAGCGGTGGCTTGCGGATTTCAAATGCTTCGCGTACCTCCGAATTATGATGCCACTAAAAAAAGAATTGCTCCGCCAAAAGTTGATAGACGCCAAAGCGCGCTGGCAACCGATGACAGGTGGACATTCCAATGATGTTTGGCGGGTTGGTGATCGTGTCGTAAAGCTCTACCGAAAAAACGGCGACAACCCAATCTTTAGAAATAGCGGCAAAGACGAAGCTAACGCGCTTCGGGTTCTTTCAGGTGCTAACATCGCACCGAACTATTACGGCATGGCCAAAAGTGGCGAAGGCCTAGCAGTCGTTTACGCTTATCTCGATGGCGATCACAAGGTCGACCCAATAGAGGTGGCTGAGCTTTTGCAACGTGTTTGGGCGCAAAAACCACCGCGCCAATTTCGCCTGTCTAGTCTTACACCGTTAGATATTCTGCGTGAGGGCGAAAACTGCAACGATCAACTAAGATGGACTGAACGCGTAAGTTTCGAACACTACGATTACACGCTGCCAGAATTGCCCGTTCCAGAGCCTGTATTCTTGCATGGTGATCCAGTGATTGGCAACATTTTGGCAACCAAAGATGGCCTGCGGTTAATTGATTGGCAATGCCCTAGCTTTGGCGACCCAACCCGCGATGTCGCGATCTATCTGTCTCCTGCAATGCAATATTTATATGGCAGTGACGGTATTGATGAACGCGTATTCCTCGCGGCCCTACCCACACATATCGCAGATCGTTACGTCGCGATGCGTGCATTGTATTTGTGGTGGATGGAGCGCTATTGCACTTGGCGGTATTGGCAAGGCGTTGACGCGCAAGACAAGCAATTGTCTGACAAATATCAGCAAGCTGCCAAGATAGAGGCTGACGCGCTTAGATCAACCACCAAATTACACTAGCTGCCAGTGCGCCAACCCCGCCTGCCAGCAAGATTGACCAACTGCCATTGTTGGGTGGTGGCGCGCCAGTATTGCTTGCGTTTGTCAGCACGTTTTCCATCAACACTGGCAGCTTAGGACCAAACCGAGATAGAACCCTAGCGGCCTTTACCATGTCTTTGACCATTGCACGTGGGCCAAGGTTTTCGGCAATATATTTTTCGACTACAGGGCGCGCTGCGTGCCAAATATTTAGATCCGGGTCAAGCGAGCGAGAGACCCCTTCGACGACGACCATTGTGCGCTGTAAGAGGATCAATTCGGTGCGGGTTTCCATGCCGAACCTTTCAGTAACATCGAATAAATGTGACAAAAGTTTTGCCATCGAAATTGTATCCGCTCCATGGCCGAAAATTGGCTCGCCAACAGACCGAAGTGCTTGGGCAAAGCTGTCCACATCTTGATCCGCAGGTACATAGCCTGCTTCAAAATGCACCTCGGCTACGCGTCTATAATCTTTGCGCATGAACCCCATTAGAATTTCGGCATAGACACGACGGGTGTATTCATCGATCCGCCCCATGATACCAAAATCGAGGGCGATTAAGTCACCAGAGGACGACATCTGCAGATTGCCCTGATGCATGTCCGCGTGGAAGAACCCGTCACGCAACGCGTGGCGCAGGAAATATTGCAGAATACCTGCCGCGAACTTCGGCATATCGACGCCCGATGCGTGCATCGCTTCAATGTCACCGATGTTAATTCCATCCGCCCAGTCCAAGGTCATAACCTGACGGTCCGAATAATCCCAATGCACCGCTGGAACCACAAACCCATCGTCCTGCAAGGTGTTTGCGTAGAACTCTGCCGCCGCTGATGCTTCGCTGCGTAGATCCAATTCTCCACGCACGACTTCGTCGAAATGGCTTATGACTGCCTTGGGCTTTAGACGTCGCGAGGATGGGGACAATAATTCGACCATCGAGGCGCCAAAATAAAATGCATCGATGTCTTTACGAAAAGCGCGCTCTATTCCTGGGCGCAGAATTTTCACCGCAACCTCTTGTCCCGTCTTGGCCAACGTTGCCCTATGCACTTGGGCCATGGATGCGGCCGCTACAGGTTCGCTGAACGCTGAGAACAGCGTTGCGATATCTTGTCCAAGCGCCTTTTGAACAACCTCTACCGCGACAGATTGATCAAAGGGTGGCAAGCGATCCTGCAGCACTCTCAGTTCATTCGCCAGATCAGTACCGACCACATCTGGACGCGTAGACATTAGTTGCCCGAACTTGATGTAGGCGGGTCCCAGTGCAGTGAGTGCGCGCAACATCGGTGGCAGTGACGGGTCGCCCTTTAGGCCAAGCCATTTGAACGGCCAACCCAACACCCGTGCAGTTACACGAACCGCTGGGGGCAGGTCCAATTTGTCCAAGACCAGTCGCATCGCGCCAGTACGTTCAAACGTAGCACCTGTGCGGATCAACCGCCAAATATTGTGGGGTCCGCGCATGGTTTAAATTTTCCAACCCGAATGCAAACAGGCAATGCCCAAAGACATGTTGCGGTATTTGGCGTTCTCAAATCCTGCTTCCTTCACCATGCCAAGGAACGTCTCTTGATCAGGGAATTTCCGAATGCTTTCGACCAGATAACGATAGCTGTCCGCGTCATTGGCGATCACCTTACCCATTGGCGGTATCACGTTGAATGAATACTGATCATAGGCCCATTGCATGGCCGGGTTTGGGATTTGACTGAATTCCAAAACCATCAAGCGACCGCCAGGCTTTAGAACACGGTAAGCCTCGTTCAACGCCACTTGTGGGCGGGTTACATTTCGAATGCCAAAACTGATTGTATATACATCGAATGCGTTGTCTTTGAATGGCAGCGCCATCGCATCACCGCAAATCCAATCAAGGCTGTCGGCCATATCATCCGCCTCTGCCCGCGTGCGCCCTGCATCAAGCATGCCTTGCGTCATGTCGAACACAGTCGCATGAGCAGAGGGCGCGCGTTTTAAAAACCGAAACGCGATGTCGCCTGTACCACCAGCCACGTCCAACAGTTTTTGCCCAGCGCGCGGCGCCAACCAATCCATCATCGCGTTTTTCCAAACGCGGTGGATTCCCATCGACATGACATCATTCATAATGTCGTATTTAGAAGCCACGTCGGAAAACAGGCTTTCAACCATGCCCGCCTTGGCATCCTCATCAACGGTTTTAAATCCGAAATGGGTGGTTTTTGAAGGTTGGGGCATTGGTTTACCTGTCGAAGCAATTTCCACTTCTATATAGAGTGTTCTGAAGGACGCGCAAATGCGTCAGATTTGCAGGGTGTCGATCAGGCACTATTTTACAACGAAGGTGAATAGGATGCCCGAATTACCAGAGGTCGAAACGGTCATGCGCGGGTTGATGCCTGCGATGTTGGATCAGGTGATTGTGGTCGCTGACATTCGTCGACCCGATCTGCGTTGGCCGTTTCCTGACAATATGTCCACACGCCTGCGGGGCAAGCGCGTGATCCGCATGCATCGGCGATCAAAATACATCCTGTGTGATCTTGATAGCGGCGAGAGCCTGTTGATCCATCTAGGCATGTCGGGGCGGATGACCATTTCCAAACCTGATGGCGATGTCAGCGATATGCTGGCGCAATTTCACCATCTGCACGCAGCCCCAGCCAAACATGATCATGTGGTTCTCGATATGGAGAATGGCGCGCGGGTGACTTTTAATGATGCACGGCGCTTTGGTGCAATGGATTTGTTAGAGACAGCCACGGCCACAGAACATAAACTGCTGCGCGACATAGGCCCTGAGCCGTTAGGCAATTCGTTTAACGGAGCGTATTTGCAAGAGAGATTGAAAACCAAAGCCAGCCCGATCAAGTCTGCATTGCTGGATCAAGGTATCGTCGCGGGTCTGGGCAATATATATGTATGCGAGGTTTTGTGGCGCACGGGTATTTCGCCCAAACGCAAAGCAAACCAGCTGTCAGCAAAAAGAATCGCCACTTTGGTCCCCGCAATTCGTGACGTTTTGGCCGAAGCCATCGCCGCAGGCGGGTCCAGTTTGCAAGATCATCGCCAAGCCACAGGTGAATTGGGATATTTTCAACATAGTTTCGCCGCCTATGGCCGCGAAGGAAAGCCTTGTAACAAGGGCGAATGCGGCGGAACCATTGCTCGGATCACACAATCTGGACGATCCAGCTTTTATTGTCCTTCCTGTCAGCGTTAATTCGTGTAAAAGGCGCTCAAGCAGAGTTGACTTCAATTCCTATGCGGACTAGAAGCCGACTTCATCATTCTAACGCGTGAAGATCAGGATAATCTTATGGCCAATACGGCACAGTCAAAAAAGCGCGCCCGCCAAGCAGAGCGTCGCACGGAAGTTAACAAAAACCGTCGTTCGCGGATTCGTACATTTCTACGTAAAGTAGAAGAAGCGATCGCAGGCGGCGACCAAACAGTTGCACAGGCCGCATTGAAAGATGCGCAGCCTGAATTGATGCGCGGTGTAACCAAAGGTGTTGTTCACCAGAACACAGCATCACGCAAAATTTCTCGTCTTGCGAAACGTGTGAAAGCACTGGGCGCATAAGCGAACAAAAATTTCGATTTTGAAAGAACGAGGCCTTCGGGTCTCGTTTTTTTCTGTCCAAAATATAGATGTTCTGTTTTTGGACCCGTTCCCGAATCTAATCCCATCAGGTATTCATTAAGTCCGTCCTCATTGTCTGCCAATGCGGATTTTCAAAACTAAAATACCTATCGCACCGTCCTTCAAGCAAGGCGCGGTGCTACTGCAGTTTCTAAAAAACTTTATTTAATTACAATGGTTTAGTGACTTATCTACAATAATTTGATTCTTTCATTGTCAACATCGAAGTTTCGTTGAAATGCCCTTTATCAAAAGGCTAATGTCGCCGGAGTGATTCAAACCAATTTCTGCTTGTGGGGGCATTTTTGTGAACAATATCGTCAAAGATGCTGATCCTTTACAGACATGGGAAGGCTTGAAATCTGATCCAGATGCTGTGCTGGTCGATGTGCGGACTGTGGCAGAATGGTCCTTCGTCGGTATTCCGGATTTATCAAGCCTTCAACGCGATCCTATCCTATTGGAATGGAAACAGTTTCCGACCATGGAAACCAATGAAGGCTTTGCTGCAAAGCTGCTGGAAAAGTTGGGCGATCAAACGCCATCGCAAATCTACTTCTTATGCCGCTCAGGTGTCAGGTCACTGGCTGCTGCCGACCTGATGATCGACGTGTTCGCCGCGCAATCAAAAAATGTCGAATGCTTCAACATAGTAGAAGGATTCGAAGGGGACCTTGATTCGCTAGGTCATCGTGGAATGGTAAATGGTTGGAAAGTTAAAGGCTGCGCTTGGCGCCAGTCTTAGTAAAGAAAGTTTTTGGGGAAATATGACAACTGAAATTTGGGGATCGGTACGGGCGAAATTGCAATCGCAAGTCGGGCAGGATGCATATTGCAACTGGATCGAACCTTTGGTGCTACTGTCTGTGGATTTTGGCGTTGCAAGCTTTCAAGCCCCCACAAACTTTATTGGTAACTGGGTCAACCGCAACTATGGCGACGCAATCGTGGCTTTGATGCAAGAGCAGGGTCAAACTATTGACCGGTTAGAGTTTAAAACGGGCACTACTGCAAAATCGTCGGTACCAATTAAAAAGCCTGTGACACCAGCCCCCGCCACAACGGCAACAGGCACGCAAACGCTGCCTGGTGCCAAATTGGACAGACGTTTCACGTTTGACAGCTTTGTCGTCGGAAAACCGAACGAACTGGCACATGCCGCAGCACGCCGTGTTGCAGAAGGGGACGCCGTCAACTTCAACCCATTATTTCTTTATGGTGGCGTAGGTCTGGGTAAAACCCACCTGATGCACGCGATCGCGTGGGATTTGCAAAAACGCCAACCAGAGGCAAAGGTGCTATACCTGTCTGCCGAACAGTTCATGTACAAATTTGTACAAGCGTTGCGGTTCAAAGATACGATCAGTTTCAAAGAAATGTTCCGGTCTGTCGACGTTCTAATGGTGGACGATGTGCAATTCATCGCTGGCAAAGACAGCACGCAGGACGAGTTCTTTCACACATTCAACGCACTGATCGACCAGAACAAACAGATCATCATTTCAGCTGACCGTGCCCCAGGCGAAATTGATGGCCTAGAGGAACGTATCAAGTCGCGCCTACAATGGGGTTTGATCGTTGATCTGCATCCAACAGATTACGAGCTGCGCTTGGGCATTCTACAGTCCAAGGCCGAAGAGCAATCAAAATTGAACCCGGGCATCGTCTTTGCTGACGGTGTGCTAGAATTCATCGCACACCGCGTGTCCAGCAATGTGCGCGTTCTTGAAGGAGCGTTGACACGTCTATTCGCGTTCGGGTCCTTGGTAGGCCGCGAAGTGAATCTGGACATGGCCACCGAATGTTTGGCTGACATCCTGCGTGCGTCAGACAAAAAAGTGACCGTGGACGAGATCATCCGCAAGGTGACCGACCACTATAACATCCGCATGACAGATATCCTTAGCCCGCGACGCGCGCGATCCATTGCGCGCCCACGTCAAATGGCAATGTATCTGGCCAAAAAGCTGACCAGCAAATCGCTGCCAGAAATCGGGCGCCGCTTTGGCGGGCGCGATCATACAACCGTCATTCATGCGGTGAAAAAGATTGAAGAGTTGCGTGCAACAGACAGCCAAACCTCCGAGGATTTGGAACTATTGCGCCGTATGCTAGAGGCGTAAATTACGCCCAAGTATAAGAAGAGACAGCGGCGTGGTGGGCACCGCTGTTTGCTTTTTCCTTGACCCTTTGCGCCACCCAATAGAGTGTGCCATAAAGGTCATCAAAACGGGGACACATGGGGCATAATATTGGCCGCATGACAGGAGACAAGACATGAAAGTAAGTATCGAACGGTCAGCATTGCTGAAAGCAATGTCGCAAGCGCAATCTGTTGTGGAACGCCGCAACACAATCCCAATTCTTGCGAACGTTTTAATCGAGGCTGAAGGCAGCGATGTCTCTTTCCGCGCCACCGACTTGGACATCGAAGTTGTCGACAAAGTTCCAGGTATGGTTGAACGCGCTGGCGCGACCACTGTTGGCGCGCATACCTTGCACGAGATAGTGCGCAAGTTACCTGATGGATCGACAGTAGAATTGGCCGATGATGGCACGTCAGGTCGTTTAACAATCGTTGCTGGACGTTCAAACTTTTCTTTGGCCACGTTGCCGCGCGAAGATTTCCCAGTGATGGCAACGTCTGATTATGACTGCAACTTTGCGGCGCCATCCGCGGTGTTACGCCGCTTGTTTGACAAATCAAAATTCGCGATCTCGACCGAAGAAACGCGCTATTATCTGAATGGCGTCTACATGCACGCGTCAGACGGTGAGAATGGCAAGGTTCTGCGCTGTGTCGCAACCGATGGCCACCGCTTGGCGCGCATCGACGCAGACCTGCCGGATGGTGCTGCCGATCTGCCTGGTGTGATTGTGCCGCGCAAAACTGTTGGTGAGTTGCGCAAGCTGCTAGAAGATGATGATGTGGAAATTGCTGTGTCCGTGTCGGAAACCAAAATTCGTTTTGCTACGCCAGAAATTACGCTGACATCCAAAGTAATCGACGGGTCATTCCCAGATTACACGCGCGTGATTCCACAAGGAAATACACGCCGCCTAGAAGTAGACGCTGCAGAATTCGCCCAAGCTGTCGACCGTGTGTCCACCGTTTCCTCTGAACGTTCGCGTGCCGTCAAACTGACACTCGAAGAAGATCGTTTGACCCTGTCCGTAAATGCACCCGACAGCGGTGCTGCCGAAGAAGAACTGGTCGTCGCGTACGCCGACGAGCGTCTAGAAATCGGCTTCAACGCCAAATATCTGTTGGAAATTGCTGGCCAAGTGGATCGTGAAAATGCGGTCTTCATGTTCAATTCCAGCGGTGATCCTACGTTGATGCGTGAAGGCAACGATGACAGCGCTGTTTATGTCGTGATGCCAATGCGGGTCTAGGGCCCAAAAATGTCCGAACTCGCGATCAGGAAGCTTTCCCTATCGCATTTCCGCTCGCATAAATCTGCGACCATTGAAACCGATGGCAGGCCCATTGCGATTTATGGCCCCAACGGTGCTGGCAAAACCAACATCCTAGAAGCAATTTCCATGCTGTCACCGGGCCGTGGATTACGCCGCGCCAAAACCGCTGAACTCGCCCATATGCCAGACAATGTCGGCTGGAAGGTTTCTGCGCTGATCGACAGTTTGGGACATATGCACGAGGTTACGACCAGTGCGACCAACGACACATCCCGTACAGTTAAAATCGACGACAAAACAGCGCCCCAGATGGCGCTGGGACGGTTGGCACGGATTGTCTGGCTTGTCCCCGTGATGGATCGCCTTTGGGTCGAAGGAGCCGAGGGACGCAGACGGTTCCTTGATCGCCTTGCCATGAGCTTTGAGCCGTCGCATGCAGAACATGCCATGGCCTATGAACGTGCGATGCGCGAACGTAATCGAATGCTGAAGGACGGCGTCACCGATCCATCTTGGTACGCCGCGATCGAGGGGCAGATGGCCGATGCTGGTGCTAAAATCGAAACCAACCGCCTGTCTACCATCGAGCGTATCACGCATGCCCAAGAGCAGGCTGAAACCAGTTTCCCCGCCGCAATCCTAACGTTGCAAAGCACCACTGACGCGCCTTTAATGACCGATGCTGCAGATTTACGTACCGCATTTTCCGACAGCCGTCCGAATGATATGCGTGCGGGAAGGACACTGATTGGCCCGCATCGTGACGATATGGCTGCAACTTATGCAATCAAAGATATGGATGCCAAACTGTGCTCTACAGGCGAACAAAAGGCATTACTTGTCAGTCTGATCCTATCCAACGCCCGTGCGTTGGCCGAAGATTTTGGTGCCGCGCCGATTATTTTGCTGGACGAGGTTGGCGCGCATTTGGATACTGACCGCCGTGCCGCATTGTATGACGAGATCGCGGCCCTTGGTGCGCAGGCATGGATGACAGGCACAGGTGCGGAATTATTTGACACAATGGGCGATCGTGCGCTCTATATGGAGGTCACGGATATTGAAGGGCTATCCAGTATCCGCCCACACGAGATTGGAGCGTTATGAGTAGTCAACGAATTACAATGATCACATTGGCCGTAACCGACCTAGCCGTGTCGCGCAAATTTTATTCAGCATTAGGGTTTGAAGAGGCAGAGGGCGGCAACGACCTGATCGCGTTCTATAAAATCCATGGCGCGTTTTTTTCGCTTTATTCACGCGACGCGTTGACCAAAGACATTGGTATGCCGATCCACGGGCGCGCCACTGGAAACATCACGATGGCCACAAATTATAACAACCGCACAGAAGTAGACGAAGCTTTCGCCGCGGCATTGGCCGCAGGCGCGGTGCCAATCACGGAACCCGCCGAAGTTTTCTGGGGCGGGTATTCTGGTAACTACGCCGACCCTGACGGACATCTTTGGGAAGTGGCGCATAATCCATTTTGGTCTTTGGACGAGAATGGGCAAATAGTCAGCGAAGCCTAGTCCAAATCAGTTACCTTATTCCCCGCTTGCCAAGCCCTTAAAATTCACCCAACACTGCGCATTATGACAATCACAATGACCCAGCTTGCGCTTTATGCAGGTGCGCTTTTCATCTTGTTCATCACGCCTGGCCCGGTTTGGGTGGCAGTCATTGCACGCTCTGTATCAGGCGGCTTTAAATCTGCTGTCCCGTTGGCATTTGGCGTGGCTGTGGGCGACGTGCTCTGGCCGCTGGTCGCGGTGTTGGGTGTCGCGTATCTGGTTTCTATATACGCAGATATCTTGATTTTGTTCCGCTATGTCGCAGCAATCCTATTGATCCTTATGGGCATGGCACTTGTGCGTTGGCCCAACAAGGTGTTGTCCGAGAATTCCAAGCTGACAAAGCCCGGTATGCTTGCCGGATTTTTGGCAGGTTTTGCAGCCGTTATCGCCAACCCAAAAGCCAGCTTGTTTTACATGACCCTTTTGCCTAGCTTCTTTGACTTCACGCTTATCACTCCCGTAGATATGGTCGCCATCTGCGTGATTTCTTTCGTTGTCCCGTTCAGCGGAAACTTGATGTTGGCAGGTTTCGTCGGTCGTATGCGTGCTTTTCTTGCCTCGCCTTCGGCCGTGCGTCGCACAAATATTTGCGCAGGTTTTGCCCTGATTTTGGTGGGCGCTATCATCGCCTTGACATAGGCGGAATTCACCACAAAATCTTGTGGTCAAAGCGTGACATTCTTTCCTGAATCTGCTATATATTGCGTCAAATTTCGCAGGGAAATCACATGTCAGACGATCAAAAGCCAACAGAAGAATATGGCGCCGATTCTATCAAGGTTCTCAAAGGGTTAGAAGCAGTTCGCAAACGCCCAGGCATGTATATTGGCGATACAGATGACGGGTCCGGCCTGCATCACATGGTCTACGAAGTCGTGGATAACGGCATTGACGAAGCTTTGGCGAAGCACGCTGATTTCGTATCGGTCACAATTCACGAAGACGAAAGCGTTTCTGTGCGCGACAATGGTCGCGGCATTCCTGTCGGTATCCACGAAGAAGAAGGCGTTTCGGCGGCCGAAGTCATCATGACCCAGTTGCACGCGGGTGGGAAATTCGACAGCAATTCATACAAAGTTTCAGGTGGCCTGCACGGCGTTGGTGTATCTGTGGTGAACGCGCTATCCGACTGGCTGGAACTGAAGGTTTGGCGCGACGGCAAAGTTCATATCGCGCGGTTTGAACATGGTGACACGGTCAAACATCTAGAAGTCATTGGCGACGCAGACGGCGAAACAGGTACCGAAGTTCGCTTCATGGCGTCGTTGGATACGTTTTCTAACCGCGACTACGTGTTCAAAACACTAGAGAATCGTTTGCGTGAGTTAGCGTTCCTAAACTCTGGCGTGAAAATCATCGTACGCGATTTGCGTCCAACAGAACCGTTGGAAACAGAGCTTTACTATGACGGCGGCGTGAAAGAGTTTGTGCGTTTCTTAGACCGTTCTAAATCCCCCGTAATCGAAGAACCGATTTATGTGGTTGGTGAAAAAGATGACATAACGGTAGAGGTCGCGATGTGGTGGAACGACAGCTATCATGAAAATGTACTGCCTTTTACCAACAACATTCCGCAACGCGATGGCGGCACGCACATCGCGGGTTTTCGCGGTGCGTTGACACGAACAATCAACAATTACGCGTCAAGCAGTGGCATCGCGAAGAAAGAAAAACTTTCATTTACTGGGGACGATGCGCGCGAGGGTTTGACCTGCGTTTTGTCGGTCAAAGTTCCTGATCCAAAATTCTCGAGCCAAACCAAAGACAAATTGGTTTCATCCGAAGTTCGACCCGTTGTCGAAAGTCTGATGAATGAAAAGCTGTCTGAATGGTTCGAGGAAAATCCAGGTCCGGCCAAAGAGATTGTAACCAAGATCGTCGAAGCGGCCTTGGCACGCGAAGCCGCGCGTAAGGCGCGGGATCTAACGCGGCGCAAGACAGCGTTTGGTGGAACATCACTACCCGGTAAGCTGGCGGATTGTCAGGAACGCGATCCATCGAAATCCGAACTGTTCATCGTGGAGGGTGACAGTGCGGGCGGGTCTGCCAAACAAGGGCGGTCGCGCGAAAACCAAGCCGTACTGCCATTGCGCGGTAAAATCCTAAATATTGAGCGCGCGCGCTTTGACAAAATGTTGGGATCTGAACAGATTACCAACCTGATCACCGCCATGGGTACAGGCATTGGTCGCGACGAATTTAATATCGAAAAACTGCGCTATCATAAGATCATCATCATGACAGATGCGGACGTTGACGGTGCCCATATCCGGACTTTGTTGCTGACCTTCTTCTTTCGTCAGATGCCCGAATTGATCGAGGGCGGATATCTATATATCGCCCAACCCCCGTTGTTCAAAGTCGCACGCGGCAAGTCCGAAGTTTATTTGAAAGATCAAACTTCGCTGGAAGATTTTTTGATCGAACAAGGCGTCGACAGCGGCAGCTTGGACATTGGTGGTGGTCAGGTCATCACGGGTGCCGATCTGGCGCGTGTGGTTGCGGAAGCGCGGAATTTACAGTTCGTGATCAACGCTTTTCCAACCCATTATGATCGCCACATCGTAGAGCAAGCTGCGATTTCGGGGGCCTTTGTTGAGGGTAAAATTGATGCAGATATCCAAGCGGTGGCAGATCAGGTTGCTGGTCGTTTGGACAAAGTTAGCCTTGAATATGAACGTGGTTGGACGGGACGCCAGACCCAGGATCACGGTCTGCGGTTCAGCCGCATTGTGCGCGGCGTAGAAGAAAGCCACACACTCGATGGACGCATGATGCGGTCAGGCGAGGCGCGTAAATTGGGGTCAATGACGGGCCAGCTGCAAGAGGTGTATTCGGGTGCGACCACGTTTACACGCAAGGATAAAACAACAGCAATCCATGGGCCACGCGGGCTGTTAAGCCTGATAATGGCCGAGGGTGAAAAGGGGTTGAGCTTACAGCGTTACAAAGGTCTGGGAGAGATGAATCCAGGGCAGCTTTGGGAAACCACTCTTGATCCAGAAGCACGTACATTGTTGCAGGTAAAGGTCGATGATCTGGCCGAAGCAGATGATCTGTTTACCAAACTGATGGGTGACGTAGTGGAACCGCGCCGCGAGTTTATTCAACAGAACGCGTTGAGTGTGGAAAATCTGGATTTCTAAGCATCTGGCCTAAGTGTGGTGTTGCTGGTTACGCAACACACGCTCGCGCCAAAAGGTAAAAACGCCCGCCAAGATGATAATGACCACGCCTAGCGTGGCCCAACCATCCATTGCTTCGCCCCAGATGAACCAACCCAGTCCGATCGCCCAGATCATGGTCGTGTATCGAAAGGGCGCGACCACGGATACATCACCATGACGCATCGCTAAAATTGAACAGAGATATCCCACAAAGATAAAACACGCCGCCATCGCCAGCAGACCCAACTCGCGCCAGTCCATTGGTGCCCAGTTCTGGGTCACCACAGTGGATGCCGCCCCCAATAATGTGATCGCTGCTGCAGCGACAAAGGCGACTTTGGCGGATTGAACTTCTGTTGAAAATTGTCGTGTTATCAATTCTCGGGCAGTGACCAACAGAACAGTTATCAGGGCCAAGATACTGTATACGTTAAAGCCATCCGCGTCTGGACGGATGATCAAGGCGACACCAACAAACCCAGCACTGATCGCGATCAGGCGGCGCCAGCCCAACGGTTCCTTAAAGAAATAGGCAGCGCTGAGCGACACCGTGAGAGGCAGTGCCATCAATGTTGCCGCTAGATTTGCAAACGGCATATTCAACAAGGCGCTGAGAAAACAGATGGTTGAAAGTGCCTCGACGAATGTACGCCACCCAACCAGTTTGCGATCCCGTACCGACAGGGTTTCTTTTAACGCACCCGTCGAAATTGCGACCATACCCAGCAAGACCACTGCGAATATTCCGCGCACCAAAATCGATTGATAAATTGACTGGTCTGCGGATGCCAGTTTCATTGCAGCATCATTGCAAGCATAGCCACCCATAGAGGCGCACATGAACATCGCACCCATTGCGTTTGGCGATTTCAGGTCGGGAAAGTTAGTCAAATTTTACGTCCTTGAATATGAAAATACCCTAGCCGCATTACCCACTTTTACAATCATTGCTTTGTAAAAGCAGAATGGCGTGCCTATATGATTACCGACTCATTCATAAAGGAGATTTTCATGAGCTTGGTCGGAACATTGGCAAAACTTGCAATCGGGTATGCGGTCACACGCGGCGTAAAAAGCGTAGTAGGCGGCGGCGGTACCAAAAAACGCACCGGTGGCGGGGGCAGCATCTTTGGCGGCCAAACTTCAGGCGGCACAAGCGGTCTTGAGGGTATCATGGATGGTCTAACTGGCGGACGCTCAACGGGCCGCGCCAGTACTGGTGGTGGTTTGGGTGACATTCTGGGTCAGTTGGGCGGCATGTCTGGTGGGTCAACCAGCGGTTCAACTGGTGGCTCTATGGGCGGCCTTGGTGGCGCATTAGGCGGCATTCTGGGCGGCCTTGGCGGCGCCACAACGCAATCAGGTGGGCAATCCACTGGCGGCGGGCTTGGCGATTTATTGACCGAAGCATTGGGCGGCGGCGGCCAACTGCAAACACAAACCACTGACGAAGACGAAGAGCATGCGGGTCTTTTGATCCGTGCCATGTTGCAGGCGGCAAAGTCCGATGGTCGCGTCGACGCAGAAGAGCGTGAAAAACTGCAAACCAATTTGAACGACGCGACGGCCGAAGAGATTGCGTATATCAATCAAGAACTTAACCGCGATGTTGATCTGCGTGGATTGATCGCCGATGTGCCACGCGGCATGGAAAGCCAGGTCTATATGATGTCATTAATGGGCATTGATTTAGACAATCAGAACGAAGCACAGTATCTGAACGATTTGGCACAAGGCATGCGTTTGGGTAAGAACGATGTGAATCAAATTCACGAAGCGTTAGGCGTTCAGCCTCTATACGCCTAAATCACGATTACTGTTTCAAGTCTGTTGGCGCGTCTTAGACGCGCCGACATGGCGGACAACGCGCTGCCTTGAAAACTCATGCGGATATCCTCTTTGCCGTTCAGTGCGGCACGAAACGTGTCAGCATCGATTGCATAGTATCTGCTGGGTTGCGCCAATTGAACCGATGCGCTGGCTGGCACATTTTGCAGCACGCCCATATCACCGATAAGTTCGTTTTCGCGCACGGTTCCAATCTTGTTACCTTTGCGACTGACTGACGCCGACCCACATGCCAAATAGTAAATCGCCTCTAACGGTTCGTTCTCGACCGTCAGAATAGCGGTGTCTGCGATATGCCATTCCCCTTTGCGCAGCACCGACATCGCACGGCGCAGCGGGACACCGGGCAGCAATTTGTCTGCCAAATTCTTTTCGTCCATAGTCACACTTGGTGGAATTTTCGCGATCAAAAATCGTAAAATGCTAAGCGAGCTTAGCGTAATAAAGGAAATCTGAATAATGGCAGAGCCCATATTAAATTCTGAAAACATGGAAATCAGAATACAGCTGGCAGCTGAAATATTGATCGATGCGTAGGGAATAGAGTTCCCCCGCAAAAGTCCCAATTGAAGGCTCGCATAGGCACCTAAATAAATAAGGGCGCCGCATATGCCTATTATTTGAAAAATGTCCATGTCGTGATTCCCAGATATTACAG
>CALDZS010000266.1 GCA_937944065.1 uncultured Amylibacter sp.
TGGCCGTGGAGTTGTTTGCCATTCAGCTGGTTTCCAGTAAATCTAATCCCGCGATCGATGGATATTTGATCGATGGTAGATCTGTCCAAGCAAAAGCCACAGGGACAAAGTGAGGCCCAGCATTCAGAAACATAGGATTCCACGCAGATTTTTTGTTATTTTTTGAGTTCGATTGGGATCTGGGCTTGGGAACGGTTGTTTTTAATGGTCCCGAACATTATGCGAGAGCACGGTTGCCAGACAAATTCGATGGACAACGAAGTTTGACATCAAAACAAATTCGTTTGGCTGACATGGACGTTAAAGACCACGAAAGATTAGTCCGTATCTAATCAATTTAACGCCCTTATAACAATCAACTCCTTTTTGGGTGTACGAAAATTGATTGAAGCGACATTTTTAATTGAAGAATAAGCTCTCTCCAGCGGACAAATACTTTTACGAACTAGGTTCAAATTTGGAAGAAGGAAAAATTTCCAATCTGTCCAATTGATCTCGACCGTTAGATATCCTAAGCCTGCCCCATCTACCGCAAGAGGCTGCCATGATCCGTCATATTGTTATGTTCACCGCCAAAGACCCTGCCGATATGCAGGCGATTTTTGATGGGCTGATGGTTCTTAAAGACATCCCGCATGTCCGTCATTTCGAGGTGGGTAAGAATTCACATGTGGATACGCTGACGGCCAAGGCGCCTGATTTCGTGGTCTATGCAGAGTTTGAAAGCCAAGCGGATTTGGATGCCTACAAAGCGCATCCACTATATCAAAAATCTATCGAGATTGTGCGCCCGCTACGCGACACAAGAATCGCCGCAGATTTCGACGCGGAAAGCTAAGCCTCGGGCTCTACGTGTTCCACGTCTTCATCAGGAACAATCTCGTCGATCTTGTCGATCACATCTCGCAACGTCTGCCGCTTTTGTTTGAACCGGGTGATATAGTCCATGTGGGTGCGCGATAGGCCAGACGCATCAGGTGCCATCAATACGTTTTCAGCCGTTAATCGACGGATCATCCGTGTGGCCGCGTCATCCGAAAACCCGCAGAAATTGCGCAACATGTCTGGTGTCAGCTTTTTATTGATCCGCGCCGTGTATTTTGCCCATTTATACGGGTCCATGCCATAGGTCACAGGGGCAGCACCCAGCGACATAGCTTTCATCGGCAGGCTTGCCATCGCGGCACCTGCGCCAACGGATTGAAGGAATTGTCTGCGTTTCATAGCCCATAGATAGGTATGAATGGATGAATTGCTATATCTGGCCGCAAACCCGTGCGCGCCGCTTGCATTGATTTCACGTTGGGTCTATACGCCACGAACTGGCCTAAATCGGTCAGAATCAAAGCAACGCCGTGTTTGCCCCTTTGTCGCTAATCGGGGGTAGTTCCGGCGATAGGAGATAGCGACATGAAATTGAATGAATTGCACGACAATCCCGGTGCTACCAAAAAACGCAAACGCATTGGCCGTGGTCCAGGTTCTGGAACAGGTAAAATGGGTGGCCGTGGTATCAAAGGTCAAAAATCACGCTCTGGTGTGGCGATTAACGGTTACGAAGGCGGTCAAATGCCATTGTACATGCGTTTGCCTAAACGCGGTTTCAACAACATCAACGCAAAAACACATGCTGTTGTGAATCTAGGCCTGCTACAAAAATTCATCGACGAGAAAAAGATTGATGCGAAGAAACCAATTACTGAAGAAGTTTTGGTCGCGTCAGGTCTTGTTCGTCGTGTTAAAGACGGTGTTCGTATCCTTGCAAAAGGCGAGTTGAAGGCGAAAATCGACCTGACAGTTCACGGCGCTTCTAAATCAGCAATCGAAGCTGTTGAAAAGGCTGGCGGTAAATTGACTGTTACTAAAGCTGCAAAAGCAGACGCAGCGGCAGAATAACCTTGTAGGCGGCGCAACAGCCGCTTACATTCACCAAGTTTCTAATCGTCGCGTGTCTGGAAACAGGTTCGCGACGTTTTGTTTTTGAAAGGTTCAAAGAACATGGCATCAGCTGCTGAACAAATGGCATCCAACATGAGTTGGGGCGCCTTTGGCAAAGCCAAAGAATTGCAACAACGCATCATTTTCGCGCTTGGCCTGTTGATCGTTTACCGTTTGGGGACATATATCCCTGTACCGGGCATCAACGCCGACGCTTTGCGCGACTTTGTTGAACAAGCCCAGGGTGGCGTTGGCGGCATTTTGAACATGTTCTCGGGTGGTGCGATTGGCCGTATGGCGATCTTTGCGCTGGGTATTATGCCTTATATTTCAGCCTCTATCATCGTTCAGTTGATGACGGCCATGGTGCCGCAACTGGAACAGTTGAAAAAAGAGGGCGAGCAGGGTCGCAAGAAAATAAACCAATACACGCGTTATGGTACGGTTGTTCTGGCGTTTTTCCAAGCTTACGGTCTGTCCAAGGGACTAGAAGCTTCTGATCTGGTGACGAACCCGGGCTTTATCACGTTCCAACTGCCATGTATTATTACCCTTGTGGGCGGCACCATGTTCCTGATGTGGTTGGGTGAGCAGATCACTGCGCGCGGTATCGGCAACGGTATTTCGTTGATCATTTTCGTGGGTATCGTGGCAGAGCTGCCAGCAGCCTTGGCGCAATTCTTTGAGTTGGGCCGCAACGGCACTTTGGGCGGCGCCGTTATTCTTGGCGTTATGGTCATGGTCGTGGCCGTAATTGCCTTTGTGGTCTTTATGGAACGCGCCTTGCGCAAGATCCACATCCAGTACCCAAAACGGCAGGTTGGCCAAAAGGTCTATGGTGGCGAAAGCAGCAATCTACCTATTAAGTTGAATCCAGCTGGTGTTATCCCACCTATCTTTGCGTCAGCCTTGTTGCTGTTACCAACAACGATAAGCACGTTTTCTGGTACGCAAACATCTGGCTTTATGAACACGCTTCTTGCGTATTTTGGACCGGGTCAGCCGTTATATCTGTTGTTCTTCGTTCTAATGATCGTGTTCTTCAGCTACTTCTACACAGCCAACGTTTCGTTCAAAACGGATGAAGTTGCTGAGAATCTAAAGAAACAAAACGGCTTTGTTCCGGGCATCCGCCCAGGTCAAAAGACGCAAGATTATTTGGATTACGTGGTAACACGGATCTTGGTTCTTGGGTCTGCGTATCTAGCTGCGGTCTGTCTGTTGCCAGAGATTTTGCGCAGTCAGCTGTCAATTCCGTTCTATTTTGGCGGTACCAGCCTGCTTATTGTCGTAAGTGTGACAATGGATACCATTAACCAAGTGCAGTCTCATCTGCTAGCACACCAGTATGAGGGCTTGATTGAGAAATCAAAACTGACTGGGAAAGACCGCACCAAAGCGCGTCGAGGTAAACGGAAGGCTCGTAGATAACATGAACATCATCCTAATAGGACCGCCAGGCGCGGGTAAGGGCACACAAGCTGCCCGTTTGGTCGAAGAACGTAACATGGTGCAACTGTCCACAGGTGACATGTTGCGCGCTGCAAAATCTTCGGGCACTGAAATGGGAAAGATGGTCGCAGGCGTTATGGAACGCGGCGAGTTGGTAACAGACGAGATCGTGATCGGTTTAATCGAAGAACAGTTAACGACAGCGGATGCTGACGGTGGGTTCATCTTTGATGGTTTTCCACGCACATTGGCGCAAGCCGATGCGTTGGCCGTGTCTTTGGACAAGGTCGGGCAAAAGCTGGATACAGTTGTGCAAATGACCGTTGATGACGAAGCGCTGGTCAAGCGTATCACGGGTCGTTTTACCTGCGGAAACTGCGGCGAAGGGTATCACGATGAATTCAAAGCACCTGCCAAGGCAGATACGTGTGACAAATGTGGCGAGACGGGTACGTTTAAACGTCGCGCAGATGATAATGAAGATGCATTGAAAACGCGCCTGATGGCCTATTATAAAGAAACATCACCTTTGATCGGTTATTACTATGCCAAAGGTATGTTGCAACAGGTTGACGGACTGGGGTCCATTGGCGGGGTTGCAGACGATATTGCTGCGGCGTTGAAAAAAGCGGGTTAATCGCAATTAGCGCCTTACTGGCTTGACCATTTCCCGTATTTCCCCTACAGGACACACTCTAGGCCAAAATCTTAGGATTTGCGTGGCAAGTGGCGATTCGCCAAACTGTCTCGCATGGCTTGGAAATTAAAGGACGGCCCAGTGTATATCACTGGGCTTCGTTGTGAAAACAGGTTCCGGAAATACGGAACCGCAACCAAAGGATGAACGACTTGGCACGTATCGCTGGCGTTAACTTGCCGACCCATAAACGGGTCCCAATCGCCCTAACATATATTACTGGAATTGGTACAACTTCTGCAGAAGCTATCTGCGAAGCCACCAAAATTGATTTCGCCCGCCGCTTGAATGAACTGTCTGATGCAGAAATTCTAGCCGTACGCGAACATATCGATGCAAACTTCATGGTAGAAGGCGACTTGCGTCGCGAGATTTCCATGAACATCAAGCGTCACATGGATCTTGGGTCATACCGTGGCCTGCGTCATCGTCGTGGTCTGCCCGTTCGCGGTCAGCGCACACACACCAACGCGCGTACTCGCAAAGGCCCAGCTGTGGCCATTGCTGGTAAGAAGAAATAAGGGGGGCTGAATAATGGCACGTGAACCACGTACGAAGAAAAAAGTCCGCAAGAACATCACATCTGGTGTTGCGCATATTAACTCTTCTTTCAACAACACAAAAATCCTAATCGCTGATGCGCAGGGCAATGCAATTGCATGGTCTTCTGCTGGCACAATGGGTTTCCGCGGCTCTCGCAAATCAACACCTTATGCTGCTCAAATGGCTGCTGAAGATGCTGGTAAGAAAGCGCAAGAGCATGGTGTAAAGACATTAGAAGTCGAAGTTCAAGGTCCAGGTTCTGGACGCGAGAGCGCGCTTCGTGCATTGGCTGCAATCGGCTTGAACGTCACATCTATCCGTGACGTAACACCGATGGCGCACAATGGCTGTCGTCCACCGAAACGCCGCCGCGTATAGTATTCTCGGTGCTCCACAGCGGGGCACCGAACCAATCATTTCAACCTCGAGCGTTTGCTGGACCGGATCCATACCAGTAAACAAGAATGGAGGCCCTTATGATCCATAAGAATTGGCAAGAGCTTATTCGTCCAACCCAGTTGGAAATCAAGCCTGGCAACGACCCGTTGCGTCAAGCTGTCGTAACCGCAGAACCACTAGAGCGTGGTTTCGGTCTGACACTTGGTAACGCGCTTCGTCGCGTTCTGTTGTCGTCGCTGCAAGGTGCTGCGATTACATCAGTGCAAATTGACAATGTTCTGCACGAGTTTTCAAGCGTTGCGGGTGTACGTGAAGACGTAACCGACATCGTTTTGAACCTTAAAGGTGTGGCTATCGGCATGGAGGTCGAAGGACCAAAACGCGTTGCTATCTCTGCTAAAGGCCCAGGCGTTGTCACTGCCGGTGACATCTCTGAAACGGCTGGCATCGAAATCTTGAACAAAGACCACTTGATCTGTCACTTGGATGATGGTGCAAACTTGTTCATGGAACTGACCGTTGATACGGGCAAAGGCTATGTTGCAGCCGATAAAAACCGTCCAGAGGATGCGCCAATTGGCCTGATCCCTGTGGATGCGCTGTATTCACCTGTTGTTCGCGTCTCTTACGATGTTGAACCAACACGTGAAGGCCAAGTTCTAGATTACGACAAGCTGACCATGAAAGTGGAAACAGACGGCTCAATCTCGCCAGAAGATGCTGTGGCTTATGCTGCACGTATTCTGCAAGATCAATTGTCAGTGTTTGTTAACTTTGACGAGCCGGAAGCCGCTCAGCGTCAAGACGAAGAGGACGAGTTGGAATTCAACCCGTTGCTTCTGAAGAAAGTCGACGAGTTGGAATTGTCTGTACGTTCAGCAAATTGCCTGAAAAACGACAATATCGTTTACATCGGCGATCTGATCCAAAAAACAGAAGCAGAAATGCTGCGCACGCCAAACTTCGGTCGCAAATCTTTGAACGAAATCAAAGAAGTGCTGACAGGAATGGGCTTGCATCTGGGCATGGATATCATCGATTGGCCACCAGACAATATCGAAGAGCTCGCTAAGAAGTTCGAAGATCAGTTCTGATTGAATTCGGAGCGTTCCCGCAAGGGGACGCTCCATAAATGCCTGTAATGACAGGGAAAATGTGACGGAGACGCAAGTTAAAGTTGCTCGGGCATGACGCCCCAAGGAGTGTGGGACCCAACGCAGGCCCCGCCAGACAAAGTAAAAACGAAGACTAAAAGGATATATATTATGCGTCACGCACGTGGTTACCGTCGCCTAAATCGCACACACGAACACCGTAAGGCTTTGTTCGCGAATATGGCAGGCTCTTTGATCGAGCATGAACAGATCAAAACAACAGTACCGAAAGCCAAAGAGCTTCGTCCGATCATTGAAAAAATGATCACATTGGCGAAACGTGGCGATCTACACGCCCGTCGTCAGGCGGCATCGAAGCTGAAACAGGAAGCATATGTTGCAATATTGTTCGAAGTTTTGGGCCCACGCTACAAAGACCGCAAAGGCGGTTATGTACGCGTTTTGAAGGCTGGTTTCCGTTACGGAGACATGGCACCGATGGCGATCATCGAATTTGTTGATCGCGATGTCGATGCCAAAGGCAAGGCAGACAAGGCACGAATTGCAGCCGAGGATGCTGCCGAAGAATAGAATCGGTAAGACAGATACAAAGAAGCCCCGACATGGTTCGGGGCTTTTTTAGTTTAAATTAACACTAAAAATGATTAACTAGCCATTAATTGCCATGTGAGCCCTTATCGCTACGTTCTGCTTGCGCGGAATGGTTGGTCTTCATAAGCTTGGCACCTAACTTTGCAAGAAGGGCAAGACGTTGTTCCATAGGGAAATTCATCGCTTCGGCAAACTTTATCGGGCAAATTTCTGCTGCGGTATTCACATTGACCTCTTTTCGGTAACGAATCTTGTTCACAATTTAAGGTTGACGGGTTGCAATGCAACTTGTCTAAAAAGACATGTCTAAAATACTAGGTTTTGATAATGAGTTACATCGAATGGAGGCATTGTCGCCTTCTGGATACTTTTTGGGTCTGCATATCAGGTTTACGTCACCGCTAATAACTTTACGTACCTATCCACAAGAATGGCAGGATCATTACACCGCGAATGTATACGTGGTTCGTGATCCGTTGATTGCGTGGGCATTCTCAAAAACTGGAGCAAATAGATGGAGTGAAATAGGCATACCTGACCCGTTTAATATTATGGGGCAGGCATCAGAGTATGGTATGAAGTATGGTATTGCAGTTTCGTGTGGCCCCCTCGGTTCGCGTTCTATTGGTGCAGCTTCGCGTAGTGATCGAGAGTACACAGATGAAGAAATCGCCGAAGTGAAGCGGTTAGTCGAATTTCTTCACGTGAAGACAGAGCCCCCTGACAGCCTAACTAAGGCACAGCAGGAGGCTTTGGGACTAATAGCAGCGGGACATCGCCATGCAGAGGCGGCGGCAACACTTGGAATTTCGGAGAGTGCACTAAAGGTCAGGTTAACGTCGGCTAGGAACCGACTACTGGCTCGTACAACTGCCGAAGCAATACAAAGGGCCAAGGAATATCGCCTACTCTAGGTAACAAATGAACCGCCAGCTACAATACTAACGGGACTAAGCTGGAGGCTACAATGCAAACAACAACTTTATCATTTGATAATATTCACAATCACGGTGTGCTATTTTCAAACCTTCTTCGTGCGCGAAGAAATTGTTTTATCGTGGAAAAAGAATGGGATCTGCCAGAGGCAGACGGCATGGAATATGATCAATATGACAATCCGTCCAGCAGATGGATTGCCGTTCATGATCGCACGTCGATTTTGGCGGGTGTTCGGATGACGCCGTCTACGGCGCGTTGTGGCATCTATTCGTACATGATTAAAGACGCTCAAAATGGGCTTTTGGATTCGATTCCACGTGACCTGATGTATGAAAAAGCCCCCGTTGCGGGTCATATATGGGAAGGCTCTCGGGTCTTTGTGTCCAGCCATGTGCCATCTGAAAAGCGGATGGAAGTGCAACTTAGCCTGATGGCGGAACTGATCCGCGCGTCACGTGAAAAAGGCGCTACACAATTGTTTGGATTGGTTCCTGCGATATGGCCACGCTGGGTGCGCCGTTTGGGAATTGATGCGAATGCGGCGGGTAAGATTTTGAAAATCGACGGCGTTCCGCATCAGGTTGCTCAAATGCACCTAGGCAGCCAACTACACTAACCACTGTTTGTATTTGCCCTCCAGCGAGTTTCCAAATCTATTGGAAACTCGCCCATGGAATTCACGATTACAAAGGTCTAAGAGTAATAGATGGCCGATTTATTTGACATAGGCGCGGGATCAGCGCACGCGTCACCACAGCACCAACCACTGGCGGATCGTATCCGACCGAAGGCCTTATCACAGGTTATCGGTCAAGCGCAGGTTGTTGGCCCAGAAGGGCCATTGCGTTCGATGCTGGATGCTGGAAGCCTTTCTTCCTTGATATTTTGGGGTCCTCCTGGGGTTGGCAAAACCACGCTGGCGCGCTTGCTGGCTGACGAGGTTGATCTGCACTTTGTTCAGATCAGTGCGATTTTTTCCGGGGTGGCTGATCTTAAAAAAGTATTTCAAGCCGCGAAGATGCGGGCGCAGAATGGCAAAGGCACATTGCTGTTTGTGGACGAAATCCATCGATTTAACAAAGCTCAGCAAGATGGATTTCTACCCTTCATGGAAGATGGCACAATTATTTTGGTTGGTGCCACCACCGAAAATCCATCATTCGAGCTGAATGCTGCACTGATGTCACGATCTCAAGTCATGGTGCTGGAACGTCTGTCGCTGGCCGATCTGGAACTGATGGTTCAACGCGCAGAGCAGGAGTTGGGCAAAGCGTTGCCCCTAACCGCGCGGGCGCGCGAAACTTTGTTAGAAATGGCCGATGGAGACGGGCGTTCTTTGTTGAACTTGGCAGAGCAATGTTTTGCGTGGGACAATGCCGCGAAGGTAGATGTCGAAGAATTGGCGAAACGATTGTCCAAACGGGCACCGAAATATGATAAATCGGGCGACGAACATTACAATCTAATCTCGGCGTTGCATAAATCTGTGCGGGGGTCCGATCCCGATGCTTCGGTTTACTGGTTGGCACGGATGCTAACGGGCGGCGAGGATCCGCGCTATTTGGCGCGTCGGATAACGCGCATGGCGGTCGAAGATATTGGTCTGGCCGATCCCCAAGCACAAACCATTTGCTTGCAAGCCTGGCAAACCTATGAACGGCTTGGCAGTCCAGAGGGCGAACTGGCATTGGCCCAAGCAGTGATCTATTTGGCGCTAGCGCCTAAATCTAACGCGTCCTATGTGGCGTATAAAGCGGCCATGTCATCGGCAAAGAAAACTGGATCACTGCCGCCGCCAAATCATATTATGCCTGCGCCAACCTCGTTGATGAAGGAATTGGGCCACGGCAAAGGATATGACTATGATCATGATGCCGAAGACGGGTTTTCGGGTCAGAATTACTTTCCAGATGATATGCCGCGTGGCATTTATTACCTGCCAGTAGAACGTGGGACGGAACGTGAGTTTAAAAAGCGTATCGACTATTTCTCTAAACTACGCCACAAGCGCCAAGATAAATGATTTAGGCCTACGAACAGGAGCGCTGAAGATGACATTTTTTCAAGTTGCCCTTGGTGGTGCAATCGGTGCTTGTTTGCGCCATGCGTTGGTCGGGTCGGTTGGTTTTCCATACGGAACATTGTCTGTGAATGTTATTGGGTCCTTTGCCATGGGTATCGCGTTTGTGCTTTTGTGGGACAAAGGGTGGGATCGTCATCTGCCGTTGTTGATGACAGGTATCTTGGGTGGTTTCACCACCTTCAGCGCATTTTCACTGGACACGTTGCGTTTGTTTGAAACGGGTAAATATTTGGGTGCCTTCGGGTATGTCGCAGCATCTGTGATGCTGTCTTTGGTCGCGATTTTCGCTGCCGTCACACTAATGCGAGCGGTATTATCATGAGTAGAGTTCAAATGATCCAAGTTGAGGATGATGGCGATAATCAACGTCTTGATCGCTGGCTGCGCAAACAGTTTTCGCAACTGAGCCAAGTGCAAATCGAAAAGATGTGTCGCAAGGGCGAAATCCGTGTCGATGGGGGCAGGGTCAAAGCGAACACACGCATGGTGGTCGGCCAATCCGTGCGTGTCCCGCCCCTGCCAGAAGCAGGCGAGCGGACAACCAATTTGATCCCACGCACGATTAGCAAAGAAGATGCGGCGATGATCCAGGCGTGCGTCATTTACAAGGATGACCATATCATCGCGTTGAACAAACCAGCGGGTCTGGCTGTGCAAGGCGGGTCAAAAACCACCCGCCATGTGGATGGGTTGGCCGAGGCGTTGAAATACGAATTAGACACAAAACCAAAGTTGGTGCATCGGTTGGACAAAGACACGTCGGGTGTTTTACTTTTGGCGCGCACGGGCAAAGCCGCGCTTGGATTGGCCAAAGCGTTTCAAACGCGCGAAACGCGTAAGATTTATTGGGCCGCTGTTGCGGGCTGCCCGCATCCCAAGGTTGGCACCATCAAGTTTGGTTTGGTCAAAGCCGCGGGTCATGGTCCGCACGGGGCTGGCGAAAAGATGATTTGTGTGCATCCCAAAGAGGTACAAAATCACGATGGTGCCAAACATGCGACCACGGATTACCGTGTATTGGAAGAGGTTGGCAAACGTGCCGCATGGGTGGCATTGGTACCAATCACTGGACGTACACATCAGTTGCGTGCGCATATGGCTGAAATCGGCTCGCCGATTGTGGGCGATGGAAAGTATGGCACGAACTCGCAAACCAACGAAGGCGATGGTTGGGGGGCACAGTTGGGCGGTGACATCAGTAAAAAGATGCACCTACACGCGCGCTCCATCCATCTGACACATCCAATCACCAAGGCTGATCTGATGCTGACGGCACCGATGCCCGATCATATGCAGCGCACGTGGGATATGTTCGGTTGGCAAACTAAATACGCACCTGTGGAGCCGTTCGAGGATTTGATGTGACCCCAAGCCTAAAGAAACGGTTTTGGAAAACGGTTACAGTGACGCAAGACGATACAGGGTTTGGCGTCGCGTTAGACCAGCACCAATTGAAAACACCGCTAAAAGCTTCTTTCAGTGTACCAACCCGTGCACTGGCAGACTTGGT
>CALDZS010000267.1 GCA_937944065.1 uncultured Amylibacter sp.
GTATCCAACCAGCGTTGTGGGATTTTTTGACTTCCGTCCATCGCGATCTGCCAAGTCTGATGACGTATGGTCGTATTAGAGTAACGCCGAAATAGCGCGTCAGCATAATCCTCAAGGCTAACGCCGTCAGGGCTAGAAACGGTTGGGCTAATCTCCGTCCAAAGTTGTTTTGCAAACTTAGAAAACACCGGGTCGGCCATCGTATCGGCGATCGTTTCATGTCCCGCAAGATATCCAGTATAGGCAAGTGCAGAGTGCGTTCCGTTTAGCATACGCAGTTTCATATGCTCATGAGCTGCAACATCAGACACCATTTCAGCACCCGCTGCAGCAAAGTCTGGGCGTTGACCGTCCACAAAGGTATCTTCAATAGCCCATTGCGAAAACGGTTCGTGAACTACAAGGGCAGCATCGTGTTTTCCTGTTCGCTCAAAGAGGCGGGCAATGTCGATTTCGGTGGTTGCTGGTGTTATTCGATCGACCATGGTGGAGGGGAAACATCCGTTCTTGGCGATCCAATCAGCCAGATCTGTGTCGATTAGGTGCGCGAGCGTTAAAACCAACCTGCGCAGAACTTGTCCGTTCGCTGGTAGATTATCGCATGACAACACCGTAAAGGGTTTCGATCCCGCTTGTTTACGTTGCTGAAGTGCGCGAACAAGGTACCCTGGCGCTGAAATAGGCAACTCATGTGACAAGTCATGCTGAATGTCAGGATGATCAGTGTTCAGCTCTCCAGATGCAGGGTCATGACAATACCCTTTCTCGGTCACCGTCAAAGAAACTATTTTTACATTTGGGTTTGCCATCTGGTCTAGCACCAATTGCGGGTTTTCGGGGGCAACAAGAACGTTGTTTAACGCACTAATATCTCGGACATTTTCTCCATCAGGACCTAATGACATCGCTGTGTAGTGCCAGTTTTGGTCACGTAGAATGTCGCGTGTGGATGCGCTACGCAGGGAAACGCCGACAATGCCCCAGTTGCCGCCTGAAACGGCCATCGCATCGGCAACATATGGGCAGACAAATGCACGGGCGAAGGCGCCTAGCCCTAGGTGAACAATTCCAGTCGCAGGTCGCGATATGTCGACGTCTGAGCGGCTCATAAACGATAGGCTTCTTTGGCCAAACGGTACGCCAAATCATGGGCAAGCTCTGCCGCCTCGTCCCCGTTTAACCTTCCCGTTTCCACAAGGTTCGCAAGGAAGGAACAATCAACCCGCCGCGCGACATCGTGACGTGCTGGTATCGAACAAAACGCGCGGGTGTCATCATTGAACCCGACAGTATTGTAAAATCCCGCTGTCTCGGTTGCGGTTTCGCGAAATCGCATCATGCCTTCGAAACTATCGTGGAACCACCATGGTGGGCCTAGGCGTAGCGCGGGATATACCCCCGCCAAGGGTGCCAACTCGCGCGCAAAGGCCGTCTCGTCCAGAGTGAACATGATGATTGTTAGATCCGACCGTTCGCCCACTGCATTCAGCAGCGGATGAAGGGCGGTGACATAGTCGGTTCGGGTCGGAATATCATACCCTTTATCGCGTCCGAACTGGGCAAATATATCGGACGAATGATTGCGAAATGATCCTGGATGAAGTTGCATCACCAATCCATCATCGATGCTCATTCGCGCCATTTCAGTCAGCATATGGCCGCGAAAACAATCAGCCTCTTCCGCATTGCACTTACCGTGAAGCGCTTTTTCAAACAATGCTGCTGCGGTCTGTTGCGGCAAGTCCTCGGTGCGCGCTGTGGGGTGCCCGTGATCTGTCGACGTGGCACCGTTGCTTTTAAAGAAAGCGCGTCGGTTGCGATGGGCCGTTAAATACCCAGACCATGTTGTTGTATCTTCGCCTGACATCTCACCCATTTTTGCAACATTGTCCGCAAAGCCTTCAAAATGCGGATCAATCACAGCATCAGGTCTGTACGCCGTTATAACGTTACCCTCCCAGCCACTGTCGCGGATCATCTGATGCCATCTCAGGTCATCAATTGCGCTTTCAGTGGTTGCGATTGCTTCGATATTAAATGTGTCGAACAGGGCGCGGGGAAGAAAGGCGTCTTGGCTCAATTGGTCCGAGATTTGGTCATAAATTGTGTCTGCAGTTTTCGACGATAATCTCTCTGTCACGCCAAAAGTGAATTGTAGCGCATGGTCAATCCAGATGCGCGACGGTGTACCACGAAACAAGAAATAATTATCAGCAAATTGTCGCCAAATTTTGCGAGGGTTTTGTTCTACCGCGCCGCCATCCGCGCGCGGCACCCCAAGCGCTT
The DNA here is from genome assembly GCA_937944065.1 of uncultured Amylibacter sp. GTDB lineage: Bacteria > Pseudomonadota > Alphaproteobacteria > Rhodobacterales > Rhodobacteraceae > Amylibacter. The sequence continues at coordinate 2,287 of CALDZS010000267.1, forward strand.
CTAGCGGAATACCTTGGGAATGCAGCATTCGAAAGACATAGTGGTCTGGCGTCACAAACAACTCTGCTGGATTGGCAAACGCGTTGTTTTGCGCAAACCATTTGGGGTCAGTATGTCCATGCGGGCTAATGATCGGCAAATCTTTTACCGAATTGTACAAATCACGCGCACGCGATCTAACTTTTGCATCACTCGGGAAAAGCCGGTCTTCGCTCAACAATGTCAGGTTGCCTCCGATTTACTGTTTATAGCGTAGGTAGCAAAAGCGCTTTTGGCAATCTGGTTCTCTACCATCCGATTGAACCTAGCAGATGTTAAACAGTACCGCGGGCAGGGCGTTTATTTTCAATTGTGAAAATCATACCATCCAACAGCTCTGTCAAATCAGGTCGCGCGGCTGGACCGTTCGAGATTGCCACGATCTGCGCGTTCCCTTCGGGGCTAATGCAAAACACGCCAGGTTCCGCAAACCGACGATCGGTTTCGCCGCTGGATAATGGATCGCTAACATATAATCCCATCGCACGCATTGCAGGTTCGTCTAGGTCATAACCAAGGTCAAAGCTCCAACCATGATCATTCACGTCATCCGTTAGTTTATCAATTGGGTCAGCGGAAATTGCGGCGACATCAAACCCCGCGTCTTGCCAATCCGAATAGGTTTTTTCGAATGCGTTAAGATAGTTTTTACAACGCCCGCAATGTTTGCCACGGTACACAATAAGCAACGTCCAACGATCACGTGCGCCGCCAAATTGCAGTGTCCCACCGCCAAATTTGGCGACTTCAAATGTTGGAAAAACCGCACCGCCGGCCAGTTTATCTGTGTTTTTTAAAAGGGCTATAGTCATAGTATGTTCCTCAAGGTTGGCCGCTACGAAATCTGAAAAAGGCATTCCGTACGGTTAAGTTGTGTTAACTGCATTCGGTAGCGGGATGCCTTTTTACGGTGGGGCTGGCTACGTCTTTGGGCCAACGAATCATTCATATAAGACAGTGTTGTGGTTGGGCCCAGCCTCAACGCTTGGAGGTGCGACAAGTTCATTGTGAGCGAACTTATCAGACACACATACCCAAAAAAAATTACTTGTAAATATTTGTAAACCATGGAACTAGTATACTAGTATTATCTTGGAGGAGAACCTAAAAATGAAAATAAGTAACTTGATAGGCCGCGGAGCATTTGCGTTCGCCGCCGCAGCTACGATGGCAATGGCACCTATTAGTGCCGAAGCAAAAGATTGGCGCGGATGGAATATCCACGTAGTCGACTATCCTGTGTCCCATGGCATGGAAGCATTCATGGCCGAGGTCACTGAAAAAACTGGGGGCGCTATAAAAGGCAAAACATTCCACGCGGGTGTTCTTGGATCACAGCCTGACGCTATCGAACAAATTCGCTTAGGCGTCATTGATTTTGGTGTTTTCAGCCTAGGTCCAATGGGCCAAGCTGTTCCTGCCACCAATGTGGTTTCATTACCGTTCATCTTTAAAAGTGTTCCGCAAATGTATCGTTTGATGGATGGCGCAGAAGGCGCTGCATTGGGTGAAGCACTCGAAGAAAAAGGGATCGTAGCACTCGGTTATTATGATGCTGGTGCACGTTCTTTTTACAACTCTATCAAACCTATCAATACACCTGCTGACGTGGCTGGTATGAAAGTGCGCGTCATGAACAACGATTTGTTCGTTGGTATGATTGAATCCATGGGTGGTAACGCTACACCAATGGCTTTTGCCGAGGTGTTCCAGTCAATTAAAACTGGTGTTGTTGATGGTGCGGAAAATAATCCACCATCATACGAGTCTACAAGCCACTTTGAAGTTGCGAAATACTATTCATTGTCACAACACTTGATCATTCCAGAGTGTCTATGCATGAGTAAAAAAACTTTTGACGCCCTGTCACCAGAGCATCAAGCAATCGTCAAAGCTGCGGGTAAAAACTCTACTGATTTGCAACGCAAACTTTGGCAAGATCGTGAAGCGGCTTCTATGGAAATCGTAAAAGCTGGTGGCGTTGAAGTGAATGAGATCGCTGATAAATCTGCGTTCCAAGCAGCTATGGCGCCTGTCTATGACAACTATTTGGCAGCAAATCCCGACATGACGGAATTGGTTAACCTATTCCGTAACGCTGACTAATCATCACAGTAAAAAGATGCGTCCCGACCCGCTTTGGGGCGCATCAACACTTCATCCATAGGAAATGAATTTTGGAAAACAAACCTCAGTGGATGAACAGAGCGGATCGTATATTAGATGGTCTAAGTGGCTTGTGTATGCTT
>CALDZS010000268.1 GCA_937944065.1 uncultured Amylibacter sp.
TGATCTATCAATCCAAGCGCAAGTTTTGAACATCTTGACGGATTTGCAGGATGAATTGGGGCTGGCCTATATGTTCATCAGTCACGACCTGTCGGTGGTTAAACATATCGCCGATGATGTGATGGTGATGTATCTGGGCAAAGTTGTCGAAAGCGGCCCTGACAATGTGGTGTTCAAGAACCCGCAACACCCTTATACGGCTGCGTTGCTATCTGCGACGCCAAACGCCGATCCTTTGGTGAAGAAGGATCGTATTGTTCTGACGGGCGAGCTGCCATCGCCATTGAACCCACCTGCTGGCTGTGCGTTCAATCCGCGCTGTTCGTATGCCACAGATCAGTGCCGTGCAGGTGCGCCTGAACTTGTTGAAATGGGCAAAGCAGAGGTGGCGTGTTTCCATCCGCTAAAGGTCAAGTAAATCGCGCGGGGTTCGACGGTTAAGAGATAACAGAAGACCGTTTCAAGCGACGCTCTACCAGATGGAACAGCACTGTGATGATGCCCGCCAAAACCAGATACAACATCGCGGAATGGAAATAGATTTCCAGATTATAACTGCGCGCAAATACTGTTCGCGTCTGCCCCATTAAATCCATCACCGTAATCGTGGATACCAACGCGCTGCTTTTCAAAAGCAGGATTACTTCGTTGCCATAAGCGGGCAGGGTGGTGCGCACGGCCAGCGGAAAGCGCACGCGGCGAAAGATTTGCATTCGGGTCATTCCCACTGCCAAAGCTGCCTCTATCTGGCCTTTGGGAACGTTCATAAGGCCGCCACGCAGAATCTCAGATACGTAAGCGCCCGTGTTCAATATTAGTACGATAACACCAACCCACCACCCTTCGCGCATGTAAGGCCACAAAGGCCCTAGACCTGCCTCGCCCAGCGAGCCAAGCCCGAAATAGACGAACCAAAGTTGCACCAGCAAAGGCGTGCCACGAAAGACGTAGGAATAAACTGCCACTGGATAGGATATCCATTTACGCGGCGATATCCGCCCCATCGCCGCAAGGATGGCCAATGCACCACCCAACAAAACGGTTATGAACATCAGTTCTGTCGTGACGATCAGACCGTCTGTCAGCTTTGAACAAGAGTTCGCCAACAATTCTGGCAGCAGGCCAGTGATGTTTTCGCAGATACCATCCGAGATGGCGTATTTTATATCTTGATAACTCATAGCGATACAAACCCGCGGCGTGCGCGTTTTTCAATTTTTGCACGGACTATGTCGGACAAAGCGGTCATGATCAGATAGAGAATGCCTGCGGCCGCGAAGAAGGCCAGTGGGTTTTGTTCGCTTTCGCCGCCCAATTTGGCGACCCGCAACAGTTCTTCAAGCGCGATAACGGCGGCCAAGGACGTGTCCTTGATCAAAACCATCCATAGGTTGCCCAACCCTGGGATCGCAAATCGCCACATTTGTTTGAAACGGATGCGGCTGAAGGCCTGCCAATTGGACATACCAACGGATTTCGCTGCTTCCATCTGCCCTTTGGGAACTGCTTCGAATGCACCACGGAATACTTCGGACGAATACGCACCAAAGATCATGGCCAACCCGACGGTTGCCGCCAAGAAGGGGCTGATTTCATAGCCACCCTCAAACCCCATCGATTTGAGAATGGAATTGATCATACGCTCTGAACCGAAGAAGACGATCATAATGATCAAAAACTCTGGTACACCGCGAATAATCAATGTGTATGCGTGGCAAATCCAACGCAAAGGGGGAAAAGATGACAGCTTTCCGCCTGCCAAAAGCAGGCCGAGGATCAGCCCAAGACCAAGGGACGCAATGGCCAACTGCACGGTGATCCACGCGCCGAACAACAGCTCGTCGCCCCAACCTTCGGATCCTAACTTGAGAATATCAAACATGCGCGCCCTTCGGGGACAGGCTGGCGCACAGCGCGCCAGCCCTGAGTGTATTAATAGATATCAACGTCAAAATATTTGGCGTTGATCGTTTGGTAGACACCGTTCATGCGCAACGCTTTGATAGCGGCAGAAACACTGTCGCGTAGCGCTTCGTTGTTTTTCGCAACAGCTACGCCGATTTCATCGTTGATGTTGATCGGGCCACCAACAAAACCGTAATCGGTGTTTGTTTTGATCCAGTCAGTGATTGGCAGGTAATCCGCAACCAGCGCGTCAACACGGCCCGCAAGAAGATCAGCATATGCCGCTGTTTGCGTGTCATACAGTTTGATGTCTGCACGTGCGCCCAATTCTTTTTCGGCCCAATCAGCAGAGATGGTTGCACGTTGCGATCCAACTGTCATGCTTTTCAAACCATCAATCGTCACGCCTTTGTCTTTCTTGGCAACAACAGAGATGTAGTTTGAATAGTATTTTTCAGTGAAATCAACTGACTTCAAACGCTCTTCTGTGATCGACATTGAATTCACGATTACGTCGTATTTGCCTTCGATCAGGCCCGGGATTAAACCGTCCCAAGCTTGCACAACGATTTCACAGTCTTTCTTAAGCTCGACACAGATTGCCTTGGCGATGTCGACGTCAAAGCCTTCCATTTCGCCATTGGCATTTTGCGATGAAAACGGTGGATATCCACCGTCCAAACCGACACGCAATGTATCGGCCTGTGCAGCAATTGTGCTGATCGCTAACGCGGCTGCTGCCGCAACAATTTTCATAGGTTTCATAGGTACTCTCCCTGAGTTGGTTTTGGTGATTACAGTACTTTCGACAGAAAGCGTTTTGTAACTTCGGATTGTGGCGCATCGAACAATTGGGCTGGTGGCCCTGCTTCTTCGACCTTGCCATTATGTAAGAATACAACCTTTTGGCTGACTTCGCGGGCAAACCCCATCTCGTGGGTCACGACGATCATAGTGCGACCTTCGTCGGCCAAGTCGCGGATCACTTGCAACACCTCGCCGACCATTTCAGGATCAAGCGCGGATGTGGGTTCATCAAATAACAGTACCTTTGGATCCATCGCCAACGTGCGCGCAATTGCGACGCGTTGCTGTTGTCCACCGGACAGTTCGGCGGGATACTGATGAGTTTTGTCTGACAGGCCGACACGATCCAAAAGGGCCATACCCTTTTTGGTGGCCGCGGCCTTGGACATCTTCTTGACCAACATCGGGCCTTCAATGACATTTTGCAATACAGTCAGGTGCGTCCATAGATTAAAGTTTTGAAACACCATCCCAGTGTCGGCGCGCAATTGTGTTAATGCTTTTTGATCAGTCACTTTTCGCTCTGGCCCTGCTTCGCTTAGCGGTAGGCGTTTACCATCTATGCGTATTTCGCCAGCTTGAGGCATTTCTAACAAGTTTAGGCAACGAAGGAATGTCGATTTCCCCGACCCAGAGGCGCCGATAATGGAGACGACTTCACCCTCTTTCACGTCAAGGGACACGCCTTTGACAACGTGCAACGCTTCATAGCTTTTATGTAGGTCTTCGACTTCGACAAAGGATGGCAATACGGAAACTCTCGTTGGT
>CALDZS010000269.1 GCA_937944065.1 uncultured Amylibacter sp.
GATCCATCGATGATCAGAACACCGCCTTTGGACAACAATGTGTATGCGCTCGCGACGATGGCAAGGCTTTCTGCCTTTGATCGGGTAAGTTCTACGATTGCTGTATCAGCTGCGGTTGGGAGTTCGGCAACAACATTCAAACCCTGAGCGGTCAATAGGTCAACGGTTGGTTTGAAGCTTTGCCAAACAGCACAATCCGCGAATTTGGAATAGATTGATTTGGGCGTTGCGCGCAACACGACTACAGATCCTGTTGGCAGGTCCAATTGATCGGTTTCAAATGCCAGTGTTAGGCGATCAGATTTTGACATGAGGGTTCAAATAGGGCGGCTGCCCTATTCCTTTTCCATAGTGCATTGTAATGGGTGGCCGTGTTTTCGCGCTGCATCCATTACTTGCATGACTTTGGTTTCGGCAACTTCGTGGCTGAATACACCAACAACGGCCAACCCCTTTTTGTGAACGGTCATCATCAGCTCGTAAGCTTGAGACTCGGAGATACCAAAGAATTTTTCCAGCACAAGGACAACGAAATCCATCGGCGTGTAGTCGTCATTAAGCAATAAGACTTTGTACATAGGGGGACGCTTGCTTTTGGTTTTTGGCTTGGTTGCCAATCCCAAATCGCCTTCACCCTCGTCTTCGTCATTGGCCATAAATACAGATTTCATCAAAGCCCAAGTCCGTTTCGTCTAGTAGTCTAATATAGCCGTGCCATTTCAGAAGATCAAAGGCAAAGCGTCGCATGACACAGCTTGTGCAGAACTGCGCGCATCGTTTTCAGGCATCCCTAACACTATCTATTGTGCCTTGGGTGTGACCAATGACACTATGTAGTGGTGTGCTTTTCTGAAAACAAACTGAAAAGCGTTGAAAATAAACGGTTTTCTCAAATTGGATGCTCTGTTAGCTATTGGTTAAGTCATTTCATTAAGAAAATGGCATTTAAAGGCAGTTAAAACGCCGTCGGAGAAACCGATGCTTTCACAGGTACAAAAGGGGCTCGTCCTCTTATTTCTATTTATGTTTACGGCGACATCCGTATTTTCTGCGCCATATGCAGCTATGGTTATCGACGCAAAGTCTGGCAAAGTATTGCATTCGCGAAATGCCGACACCCGGTTGCATCCAGCATCTTTGACTAAAATGATGACCCTTTATGTCGTGTTTAAAGCCATCGATCGCGGTGAATTAAAATTGGACAGTAAAGTAAAAATTTCGCGTTACGCGGCGGGTAGACCGCCATCAAAACTAGGTATCCGGGCGGGCAGCACCATGAAGGTGCGCCATTTGATCCGCGGTACTGCCGTAAAATCTGCAAACGACGCGGCGACTGCACTGGCTGAGGCCGTTTCCGGATCGGAAAAGGCATTCGGCGTACGTATGACACGCCAAGCGCGCAAGCTGGGCATGAAACGCACCACATTCAAAAACCCCCACGGTCTAACGCAAAGCGGTCATATGTCCACCGCCCGAGACATGACAATTTTGGGGCATCGATTACTGACAGATTTCCCGCAATACTATCACCTGTTTTCCCGTCAAACGGCGGATGCTGGCATCAAAAAAGTATCGAATACCAATCGCCGGTTCCTGAATGGGTACCGTGGTGCGGATGGGATTAAAACAGGTTACACCCGCGCAGCCGGGTTCAATTTGGTTGCGAGCGCTAAGAAGGGTAACAAGCGGGTCATTGCGACAGTATTTGGCGGCAAAAGCTCTGCTGATCGCTATACCAAAGTGGCTCGCCTGCTGGACCTTGGGTTCGGAACCTCTGGTTCAAGTTCCAAATACAAATCGATAACACCAAAAGTGCTGAAGGCGCCTACAGCCAAGAAATCAAAGAAGATCAAACCCAAGGTTATCAAGGCTCCGCGCGCCGTTGTTGTAAGCCTGCGCCCGCACAAGCGGCCCGCACAACTGGCGTCTCTGGAACCGACACAATCGCAAGACGATATCGAAGCCGCGATTATCGCAGCCAATCTAGAAACGTTGAAAGCGAAGGCGCCAGTCGTCAAAGTTCAGACAACCGCGAGTTTGGTTGAGCAAGAGGCGCAGATCATCAAGGCCGTTGCGATCCAAGAAGAAACAATTGATCCCGAACCCGCCGTTTTGCGTCAAACCGAGGCCATCGTCGTCGAACGTGTTGCCAGCCGTGCTGGTTCCAAGGCATGGGCCGTTCAATTGGGTGCTTACGGATCGCGATATCAGGCCGAAAAAATTCTACTGCGCACTGCCTTGTCTGATCTTCGGTCTTTGGATGGTGCATTACGTAGCATCAAACCGACGGTCGTAAAAGGTCAGCGACTATATCGGGCGCAGTTTGTGGGTATTAGCAAGGACAGCGCGGGCAAAACCTGCGCACGCCTGAACGCGCGTTCCGTTGAATGTCAGGCCGTTCGATCTGGAACCTAAATACCCAACTTCAATCCATCCAAACGCAGTTCTGTCAGTATATCACGCACCTCTTGTCGTGCAGCGATGTTGGACATTTTCCTAGGCACTTCTGTGACTAGCTTATGATCTAGGATCGTCAGTCCCTTTGGAAACAGCTCACGGTAAATCACGCGGTCAGACAGGCCTGCGACAAACCGAAACCCGATGCGTTTCGACAGATCCGTCAATGCTTCGCCGACATTCCGCTTATTGTGCATGTTGGTGGCAGACAGCCGGTTCCGGGCCACGATCCAGTCGATGGGTTTGTCGCCGGCAAGGGCACGTTCTTTGCGGGCGTCCCAAACCATTTCGGAATAAATTGATGGCCCTTTGACCTTGTTCGTATCCGCGTCAACGCGCGCCAACAGATCGAAATCGATGAAGCTGTCGTTAAGGGGAGTGATCAATGTATCCGCTGCAGCATGTGCCAATGCGCTAAAAGGGGTCAGTGCACCTGGGCAATCAATAATGATATAGTCCACGCCACCGCCAAGTTCTGTGATGGCGCTGTCAAAGGCGATTTTTTCCCAACCTGATTGGTGAGTGTCTTGAGGACTGGTAACATGGCCAACACGTGCCGTGGGCAAGTCAATCCCACGTGTGTTTGCGTAGTGTTGACGATTCTCGAAAAACCGCTGCAGCGTTATCTGGCGCAAGTCTAAATCGATGACGCCTACTTTAGCGCCTGAATGTAGCAGGCCCGTCGAGACGTGCATCGCGAGTGTAGACTTCCCTGCGCCGCCTTTTTCATTTCCAAAAACCAGTAAACGCGCCATCGTTATGTGTCCCTTAAACTTGGTTCTAGATGCGATAGAAGCTGGTTTTGTGCAATCGAAATAATGGGTGAAAACGATAAACGCCGCTTCGATGAAGCGGCGTTTTCAAAATCGGTAATGTTAAAAAGCTTAGAAGCCCAAACCGTCGTATTTCTTTTTGAACTTTGAAACACGTCCACCAGTGTCCATCAATTTTTGGTTGCCGCCAGTCCAAGCTGGGTGCGCAGATGGGTCGATATCCAAAGACAAAACAGTGCCTTCTTCGCCGTATGTTGAACGTGTCTCATAGGTAGAACCGTCTACCAATTTGACTGTGATTGTGTGGTAATCAGGGTGCGTATCGGTTTTCATGATTATGCGTCCTTCTTAGGCTTGTAATTCGTTTGCTCTGCAATGCGTGCAGACTTACCACGACGTTCGCGCAAGTAGTACAGTTTCGCGCGACGTACACGGCCACGACGAACTACTTCAATCGCCTCAATGTTGGTTGAATATAGTGGGAACACACGTTCCACACCTTCACCAAAAGAGATTTTGCGCACTGTGAAAGAGGCTGCAATCGTGTTGCCGCCCTGACGTGCAATGCAAACGCCCTCGTAGTTTTGAACACGTGATCGCGTGCCCTCGATGATTTTGTAACCTACACGAACTGTATCGCCTGCTTTAAAGTCAGGGATGGTTTGGCCTAGGCTTGCAATTTGTTCAGCTTCTAGCTGTGCTAGCAAGTTCATAACGTTTTCCTTTGCTCACCCACGGCGATCTTTGATCGCTCTTGGGCAATGGTTTTCCGTCCTCAGGGCTCTTGGTCTTCACCGGGTCCGCAATTTGCGCCCGCCAGAGATGTAGGTCGACGTTTCGGGTGTTCGACGTTTGATCTAGGTCAGGGTTGATCGCATATATGTCAGATCGAAGAAAATCTGATGTCCACGCGCCCTGTCAAATTTCATAGGCCGACCTGCCAATGAACGAATCCATGACAAGTCCGCGCGGTATATGGCTAATCGCCCTTAACATCAAGCCCTGCATACAGGTGGTGGTGCGGTTTTACACTGGGCGTTTGGTAAATAACAATAATGCGCCAAACAGCATCATACCAAGGCCAGAAACGGTGTGAAACCAATGAAATTTTGCCGCCGCTTTGCGCGCGGCATATCCACCGATGGTGGCATAGATTGCGATGGCGAAATATTCGAGTACTAAGAAAATTGCACCCAGTTTTGCATAGCTCTGGAAATAGGCTTCGGGCATAACAAATTGCGGAAAGAAAGCTGCAAAAACCAAAATTGCTTTTGGATTGCTAGATCCGACAATGATTTCTTTGATAAAGGCTGCTCGCAGGTTGGTTTGGCCAGCAGTTATCGCGCTGGCTTCTATTTTGCGGGCGGATTTTAAGGTCTGCCAGCCGATCCATACGAGATATCCAGCACCAAATATTTTGATTGCCGTAAAAACGAAAGCAGAGGCAGCCAAAATCACACCCATGCCCAGTGCACTGATAGCAATAAGAATAGAAAAAGAAATCAGCCGGCCAGTTGCTGCAGTCATCGCAAAGATTGGGCCAGACTGTGCGCCATTGGTCACTGCCATCAGATTGTTGGGGCCAAAGGCCAAATTGATCGCGAAACATGCAGGTATGAACAGCCAATAGTCGATCACAGGACTATTTGCCTTGTTTGTGTTTTTCCCAAAGATCTGGACGGCGATCTTTGGTCAATTTTTCGGACTGTTCTTGCCGCCACGCATCCACCTTGCCGTGATGACCTGATAGCAGAACATCGGGGATCTTTCGTCCCTTCCACTCTGCTGGTTTGGTATATTGTGGATGCTCTAACAATCCTGCGGAAAAGCTCTCGTCTGCGATGCTTTCAGAATTGCCTAATACGTCCGGCAGCAAACGAACGGTTGCATCGATCAGTGCCTGAGCTGCAATCTCGCCACCTGTTAATATAAAATCTCCAAGACTGACTTCTTGAACATTGTATTCATCTAACACGCGTTCATCAACGCCCTCAAAGCGGCCACACAGAATGGTCATACCTTCTGCAGCGGCAAAGCCTTCGATCATTTTTTGCGTCATTGGTTTCCCGCGAGGAGACATATAAACCACCGGCCAAGCTGTTGGATCAACGGGCGTACCACGACGGGCATGTTCCAGGGCGGGGCCGACCACATCGGCCTTCAATACCAGACCAGCACCACCACCAGCAGGCGGGGCATCAACGTCTTTATGTTTGCCGATGCCAAACCCGCGTAATTCAATCAGGTCCAGCTGCCACTTGCCTTCGTTATATGCTTTGCCGATCAGGGAACTGCCCAAGACGCCCGGAAACGTTTCAGGGAACAGGGTAATTACTTTGGCCTTCCACGCACCCGCAATATCAGGGCGATCTTTCATCAATTCTGATGGTTTCAGGGTTGGGCGAATGGCCAAGCGACCATGAGATTTGTTGTCTTTAGACATCAGTTGAAAACGCCTTCGGGTGGATCAACGATGATACGACCCGTGGCCAGATCAACCGTCGGCACCGCCTCTTTAGTGAAGGGCAAAAGGGCGTTATTCTTGGTTAGATGGGTTTTGATTTCCAAATAGTCGCCCGCACCATGATCGAACACCGCCAAAACTTTTCCCAATTTTTCGCCGCCAGTATCATAGACATCTAGTCCAGTCAGGTCGGAATGATAAAACTCGTCGTCTGGTAGATTGGGTAATACTTCGCGTGGCACCCAAAGGGACGTACCTTTCAAAGCGTCTGCTTGATCCTTGAATTGGACACCTTTGATGCGCCCATTAAACCCACCCTTAATAGGGCCGATGATGCGCAGATCAAAAGACTGCGAGCCATCTTCTGTTGTCAACGGACTGTAGTCGCCAATCGCTGCTGGTTCGGCGCAAAAGCTTTTGATCCGCAATTCGCCTTTCACGCCAAACCCGCCAAGGATTGCGCCCACACATACCAACGGGTTTGCTGTCATTTCGTTATCGCCTTTGTAACGCGTGCAATTTATGTGTCTCTATTTGAAACAATCCGAACAGAAAAGCCATGCCCCAATTTGCTACCTTTGTATCAGGGCAGCCATTGATGGATCAGGTTTCTCTCACTCGCTCACCTCTAAATCGGAGGCTTTGGTTTTTGTTGGCTAATCAACGCGAGACTAGGGTATTAAAAATACCGACGTATATCTGCGCTGACTTGCGTCATAAGCCCACTGAAGGTGCTGTTTGAAGCGCACCCGAGCAGGTGGTATGCAATTCATCTGGGATGGTGTTGGTTTTGAAATGGCGCAGATTAGGGCGCCATCTCACGAGATATGCAAGCTCGGTAAGAAAGTCTGGCGAGAATTCTTTCATCGTCAAACTTTCGTACTGATTACTCAGCAGCTGCTTCTTCTGCAGGTGCCTCAGCAGCGGCTTCTTCAACTGGCGCTTCTTCAGCAGGTGCAGCGGCTGCTGCTTTCGCTTCTTCTTCAGCTGCTTTTGCAGCTTCGGCAGCGGCTACTGCAGCGGCGGCTTTTTCTTCAACGCGGTCCGTTGCTTTTTTACCTGGTTTCGCTTTGACAGGGTTGTTGCGTTCAGTTTTTTCCATGTGGCCAGCGGCCTCTAGGAAACGGCATACGCGGTCTGATGGT
>CALDZS010000270.1 GCA_937944065.1 uncultured Amylibacter sp.
GCTGCAGCACAGAAAATCAATGAAATGACTAACTAAGTTAGTTAAACTAATCGGGCGTAGGATGGCTTGTCCGACCTACGCCCTTTTTTTATTGTAAGATATTTGCGGGGAAAACATGGCACAGTCACATTCAGGTTCCAAATCTCGATTAGACAAGCTGGAAGAAACGTTGTTCGCAATGATCCTCGGAATAATGACGTTGCTAACGTTTGCAAACGTCGTAGCGCGGTATGTCTTTAATTCGAATATTTTCTGGGCGCTAGAACTGACGGTTTTTCTATTTGCTTGGTTGGTTCTATTTGGCGCGTCGTACGCGATCAAAACATTTTCGCATCTAGGTGTAGACGCTTTAGTTAATATAATGAGTTCGCCCAAAAGGCGCATTTTTGGGATCATTTCCGCACTAGCATGTATTTTTTACGCAGCTTTGCTGGTTAAAGGCGGCTGGGATTATTGGGCACCATATGCCAATCTACCGCCAACCGAAGGCCGTTGGATACCGACTGGGTTTGCTGAAAAGTATCGCGGTCGTGGATGGTATGAGACCCAAGATATTCCCGTTCCATTCTTTCTGACATGGTTAGAAACAGTGTTTAACAACGGCGAGACTTACGAGAAACTGCCAAAGGTAGTGCCGTATCTGGTAATGCCGCTTGCAATGCTGCTGCTGTTTGTTCGATGCTTGTTTGCCTTCAAGGCCATATGGCAAGGTCGCGCTGACATGATGATTGTCAGTCACGAGGCCGAAGATGACGTGAAACAAGCTGGCGCGAAAATTGCCGCCTCCGAAGGACGCTAAACATGGAATTACTACTTCTTTTCACAATGGTCATAGGCTTGATGCTAATCGGTGTACCGATCGCGGTATCGCTGGGCCTGTCCTCAATCCTGTTCCTTCTGATATTCTCCGACGCATCTATGGCCTCGGTCGCACAAACCTTATTCGAGGCGTTTGAAGGGCATTCAACACTTCTGGCCATTCCTTTCTTCATCCTTGCTTCTAGCTTCATGTCTACTGGTGGTGTTGCGAAACGCATCATCCGCTTTTCAATCGCGCTGGTCGGTCACTTCCGAGGCGGCTTGGCCATCGCGGGGGTGCTCGCGTGTATGATCTTTGCAGCACTCTCTGGCAGCTCTCCTGCCACGGTGGTTGCAATTGGTTCGATCGTGATCGCTGCGATGACGCAAGTTGGCTACACAAAAGAATTTGCCGCAGGGGTCATCGCCAATGCTGGGACACTTGGTATATTGATCCCACCTTCGATTGTGATGGTGGTTTACGCCGCAGCGGTCGAGGTTTCAGTGGGACGCATGTTCTTGGCTGGTGTGATCCCTGGTTTAATGGCTGGTACTATGCTGATGATCGGTATTTACGTCATGGCGCGGATCAAGAATATGCCAGCTGGTGATTGGGCTGGATGGGACGAGGTGTTTGCCAGTTTCCGCGAAGCAATATGGGGCCTATTGTTGATCGTTATCATAATGGTCGGTATTTACGGTGTTCCTGGCCTGACAGGTGCAATTTTCACTCCAACCGAAGCTGCCGCAGTTGCGTCTGTCTATGCGTTTATTGTCGCCAGCTTTATCTATCGCGACATGGGGCCGTTGGCAGAGCGCGACGGTCAAGCCAAAGCCAGCTTGGCTTCTAAACCGCAGGCTCTATTTACTGCCCTTTGGCATGAAGACACCAAGCGCACGCTGTTTGATGCCGCCAAATTGGTTATCACCCTCATGTTCGTGATCGCGAATGCGTTATTGCTCAAGCACGTAATAACCGACGAGCAACTTCCGCAAAAGATCACCGAAGTGATGATTTCCTACGGGTTTGGCAAAATCATGTTCCTGGTTATCGTCAATGTAATCCTTTTAATCGGTGGCCAATTTATGGAGCCGTCAGGCCTTTTGGTAATCGTCGCGCCGTTGGTTTTCCCCATAGCAATAGAATTGGGCGTTGATCCAATTCACCTTGGTATCATCATGGTTGTGAACATGGAAATTGGGATGATAACACCGCCTGTCGGTCTGAACTTGTTTGTCACGGCAGGCGTGGCGAATATGTCTATGATGGGCGTGGTTCGTGCGGCGCTGCCATTCTTGGCCATCATGTTCGTGTTCCTGATCTTGGTGACGTACATACCCGCGATCTCGACGACATTACCAAATGCGATTATGGGGCCAGAGGTGATTACGAACTGACGGCTACAAGGTTTGCAGGCGTTGAACTTCTGTTCGAATATCGTTCACCAAACGGGCGGTGAATTCGTCAAGATGGTTTAGCGCTGTATCCTCTTTCTGGCGTACCGCATAAAAGCTGCGGGTCAGACTGAACTGATCCGTTAAGATGCGTTGAATTTCTGGATATCGGGGCAGGGCAAAATCGTGGACAACGCCCAGACCACCGCCGGCCTGCAACAATTGCATCTGGACACCAACACTGTTGGACGACAGCTCTGGCGGTTTGCTGCGCGCTAAATCGGTTGAATATTCAAGGCTTTCGTCAAAGATCAAATCGCGGATATAGCCAACAATCTGATGCTTCTTTAGATCTGCCTTGCTGCTGATAGGGGCATGACTGGCCAGGTAATCGCGGTGCGCAGCTAGGTGCAAGGTATAATCGGTAATGCGTTGGATCAACAACTGGCCCGTCTTTGGAGGCGTCACCATGACCGCGATATCAATCTGACGCTGACTAAGATTAAAAATTCGCGGTAAGCTGAGGATTTGTATATCTAATTCTGGATTGGTTTTATTGATTGCCGTGCAGACTTGAGGCAAGACAAAGTTCGCCAATCCGTCGGGTGCACCTATGCGGACAGTTCCAGACATGCCGGTGCCAGCCTTGCGAATATTTCCCTGCGCCAGCTTTTCTGTCGCTTCCATCGCCGTGATGTGGTTTAGGAACTCTGTTCCCGATGCGGTCAAGGCATACCCGTTTTGCAGCTTCTTGAACAATTGAGCGCCCATTGTTTGCTCAAGGCGGGCAATGCGTCGACTGACAGTCGCAGGATCTAGTTGCAGTTTCGGTGCGGCCGCAGTTAAACTTCCCGCACGAGCAACCCCAAGAAACACGCGGTAATCATCCCAGTTAATCATTTTTCTACCTTTGCAAAAACGCAAGACCTTTGGTTAAAATATACGGTTTATAATGTATTTGTGCAAGTTAGTATGGAGTTAGGGAGAAGCATATGAAAATTGGATTTATCGGTTTGGGAAATATGGGCGCGCCCATGTCTGTTAACTTGGCTAACGCTGGGCACGACGTGGTCGGTTTTGATCTATCAGATGTGAAACCGGCTGGTGTGACAATGGTGGCCACAGCGCAAGAAGTTGCTAAAGATGCCGACGCGGTCATTACGATGCTTCCAAACGGACATATATTACGCGATGTGGCGGCTGGCATATTGCATCATATGCCCAAAGGTGCGGTTTTTATTGATTGTTCAACAGTCGATGTCAGTTCGGCCAAAGCGGTGGCGCAAGACGCCGTCGACAAAGGTTTGTACGCCGTTGATGCGCCCGTATCTGGTGGTATGGGTGGCGCGACGGCGGGCAGTCTAACATTTATGGCAGGCGGTACCGAAGACGCGTTTGCCAAAGCTTTGCCGCTTTTTGATGTTATGGGCCAAAAGGTTGTTCATTGTGGCCAAGCGGGTTCTGGTCAAGCGGCTAAAATATGTAATAACATGATCTTAGGCGTAACAATGATCGCAACCTGCGAGGCGTTTGCACTTGCTGACAAGCTTGGGTTGGATCGTCAAAAGATGTTTGATGTCGTCAGCACATCATCGGGGTATTCTTGGTCGATGAATGCGTATTGTCCAGCGCCGGGCATTGGCCCCGACAGTCCCGCCGACCATGATTACAAGCCTGGTTTTGCTTCAGAGCTAATGCTGAAAGATTTGCGCTTGTCGCAACAGGCTGCCAATGATGCCGATGCGGATACGCCTTTGGGGTCCGAGGCGACAGAATTGTACCGACGGTTTGTAGAGGATGAAGACGGATTGGGAAAAGATTTTTCTGCCATGTTGGCAAGGTTTGAAAAACGTGGAACAGTGCTGTGATGCCAGAAACGATCGAAATTTCAAAAGATGGGCGCGTTGTAACCGTGCGCTTAAACCGCCCGAAACAGCTGAATGCCCTTAGCAGTCAGGTGTTGCAGGATTTTCTGGATCATGTGGTCCCTTTGGACAGCGATCCGTCTGTGGGGTGCATTGTTGTTACGGGAAACGAACGGGCCTTTGCTGCTGGCGCGGACATCAAAGAAATGGCTGGCAAATCTGGTGCCGATATGGCGGGCGCCCAGTTTTTTGCGGACTGGACAAAGTTTGCAAACATGAACACGCCCAAGATCGCGGCCGTCAATGGATTTGCTCTGGGTGGTGGTTGCGAATTGGCAATGATGTGTGATTTCATCATCGCGGGCAAGGGTGCAAAATTTGGCCAACCAGAAATCAAGTTGGGTGTTATTGCTGGTATCGGTGGAACACAGCGAATGAC